>JAIOHN010000954.1 GCA_019912985.1 Anaerolineae bacterium
GCCATTGGGCGCAACAAAAAGTTCCTGTATTCGTTTGGACATAAATCCTTTTCTCCAGCATAAGTAACCGTAGCGAGTGTGGCACAAAATCCAGTGCTGGCCTATGTCCATTGGGTGGTTGGTGACGTGAAGGTCATATCAGATATAAAGTTAGTGTTAAAATGAGGGTGAGCTGTTACGGAGAGCCATCATGCAAAATGCGCCTTCAAAAACCGTTTTTGACGTGGTCACGGATTTTTTGGCAACAAATCCAACACCCGAAGAAATCATTGCATACCGCTTGCCGGATGATCTACAAGAAAGAGCGCACGAGTTATTGGAACTTAACGGCGAAGATCAACTGTCTGCCGATGAGCGCGAGGAAATGGTTGACTTTGTGCGAATCGATCAGATGATGGCGTTGCTTAAGGTCAAAACGCGCCTCAAACTCCAGAATATTGAGAAATGAGCATCACTGCCGCACAACGCCGGGCCGTCATTCAACGTGCAGGGGGTTGTTGTGAATATTGCCGTGCCTCCTTGAATGATGAAACATCCCCTTTCCATGTCGATCATATTGTGCCGATCAAACATCAGGGTAGTGACCATTTAGACAACTTGTGTTTGGCATGTTATCAGTGCAATGCGTACAAAGGTTCCAATATTGCTGCCGCTGATCCGGTCACAGGTGAAGCGACATTTCTCTATCACCCCCGCAAACAGCGCTGGGATGAGCATTTCGCGCTTAATGACGATGCGACGCTTAGGGGGATCACGCCAGAGGGTCGCGTCACAATTGAAGTCATGCGTATTAATGATGAAGCCCGTGTGTACTATCGTCGGATTGCCATAACATTAGGTCAATATCCCTGTTTTTGATATAGCATACGGCACAAAATCCAGTGCTGGCCTATGTCCATTGGGTGATGACGGCGAGATGAGTCAGGCGCATGAGATGGTGGTAGAATACAGCTATCACTGAGAAAGGGATACCGCGATGGCACTCGCACCTGCTGACGCACTCTTTGACGACATACTGGAATTTTTGGCGTCCTCACCGACCGCCGAACAAATCGTTCACTACCAACCGCCTGTCGCTTTGCAACAACGTTTGAGCGAACTCCTGGGCAAAAATCGTTCAACCGGGCTTGGTGAAGCCGAACAATGGGAGCTGGACGAATTTCTGCGGATGAATCGTTTTATGAGCCGCTTGAGGTTGAAAGCACGCAAGCGATTGGAAGCATGAGTAGAGCATATATCAGCGCAGCACTACGCCGCGAAGTGACTGAGCGCTCAGGCAACTGCTGTGAATACTGCCGTATTGCACAGACCGATATCTTCTTTGCATTTGAAATAGATCATATTATTGCCGAAAAGCATGGCGGTCCTACACAAACCGAGAACCTGTGCCTGTCTTGCCCGGATTGCAATGCTTTTAAGGGAAGTGATGTTGCGTCGGTCGATTGGTTGAATGGGACCGTGATTGTGCCGCTGTACCATCCGCGTGAACACACCTGGGAAGATCACTTTCGAGTCGATATGGCAACAGGGCGGATTGAGGCACTTTCACCACAGGGACGTGTGACTATTTTCCTGCTGCACCTCAATGATGATGAACGAATCACCGACCGCAAATTGCTGATTGATGCTGATCGCTATCCCTGTAGCTGATGAAGTAAACCCCCCGGTTCGCGTCTTTTATCACCCCTCATCCGTATCGGCGTCGATGATGTCGTAAACGGCGTCGATCAAATCCTCCGCACTTTCCAGCGCTTCCAGGGCAGCCTCGTCGTCCGACTGCATCAACAGCCCGGCAGAGGCGATCAAGGCCTGGGCCGCCTGGGTAATCAATGACGCGACATCCTGATAATCATGATCGGCAATAAGATTGTCGATGACATTGTTGGCATCGCGGACAGTCGCAAAGGCCTGTTCCAGGAGTCGAACTGCCTCAGTGGAGGTATTCATGGGGTTCACACCTTCTCAATTGGGACGGGGATTCGTCGCCAGCGTCGCATAAGCGTATCACATAACTGGGAGTAGCTTCCATAGTTTAGAGCACGGTCGCCAGCAAGCCATGGGCTGCCTGCCGAAATTCATGGATGCCAGGTTTTTCACGGCCCGGATACACACGGTTGGTCAGGCAGGCGACCACCAGACGCTTCTCCGGGTCGATCCACAGCGACGTACCGGTAAAACCGGTGTGGCCGTAGCTGTTGAAGCTCATCTGATCGCTGAAAGAGGAATCCACAGCCGCCCGCAGATGCCAGCCCAGACCACGGCGCGCGCCATCGGTTTCAGCGTGGTCGCGACGTGCAACGTCCATCAAGTCGTGCGGGATGCGCAAGCGCGGGTCGTTATCCAACCAGGCCTGCCCAAGCGCAGCGACATCATGCGCAGTGGCGAATAACCCGGCATGACCGGAGACGCCACCCACACCGCAGGCGTTCTCGTCATGGACCTCGCCCCATGGCCGTCGATGACGCCAGGTAGGATCGTCCTCGGTGGGAACGATGTTACTGCGGTCGCGGCCCTGACGCACCGGATTATAGGTGATGGAAGTGAGTTCGAGCGGGTCAAGCACGCGCGCCTGGATCGCTTTATCCAGCTCACCGGGGGTACCGTTCAAGCGGCTGGCGGCTTCACCGAGCAGCATCAGACCGAGATCGCTGTAACGCACGATGCTATCCGGTTCCCCGACGAAGGGGTAGGTGCAAAGGGCTACCAACGCTTTCATCCAGCGCTGGTGACGGTTGATCGGGTCGGGTTGGTCAGGCGGAGTAGGTGCGGGACCGGCGGCGTGGAACACATCACGCCAGGGGGCCAGCCCGGAAGTATGGGTCAGCAGATGCCAGAATGTCACCTGTGCCGGGTCCACCTGCTGGCTGTGAGTATCAGTGGGGGTGGGGAGCATGACTTTGCTGTGGGGGTCCATGCCGCCATCAATCGGGCGCGGCCCGCTGGCTCCGAATTCCGGGATGATCTCGACCAACGGCGTTTCAACACTCAGGCCATGCTCGGCCATCAGCGACAGAAACGCCGTGACGGTGAACATCTTGGTGACGGAAGCGAGATCGAACAGGCTGTCCAGTTGGGTCGGATGCTGCTGCGTATCAGGGTCAATCCAGCCCCAGGCGGCATGTAAGCGCACCGCGCCATCCTGCACAGCCATGATCGTGGCCGCCGGAAAAATTCCCTCATTTATGGCATCGGCGATGATTTGTTCCAGTTGGGCCTGCGGTGTCTCTGATAGTTGCTGCGGCGTAGTGGATAGGGGTAGGCTGGACAACAGGCACATCCTTTACATTCTGGTTGGTTACGCGCCCCCATTATAGGCCATCGCGTACAGCCAGATAGTACCATGTCCCTATGAATGGCTGCTGCGTGAGTTTTCGCCGCTTTTCATGGGGTTACTCAGGCTTCCAGGTCGGGATCAGCACTTTGCCATCTACATCCGTGAAGCCATATTCGGCAGCGAGGTCGGAGACCCAGAGGGCTGCACCGGTCTTGCCTACGATGTTTGGATCGGTACTGAGGGCCACCACGGCACGCCCGGTGAATTCTGGCGATTCGGAATTGGATAAATCCATGTACGCTGCGTGTTTGAGGATGCCTTCGGTGCGGACGAGGCCGGGATAGAGAGCAACGGCGGCGACCTGTGAGTCCTCTAGTGAATGGGCCATCTCTCGTGCCAGCCGGTCGGTGCCTGTTTTGGCGATGTGATAGGCGGGGTTCCCGGTCCCGTCACCAATGTAATGTGAAATATAGACGATGAGTCCGCGCTGCTGAACAG
>JAIOHN010000955.1 GCA_019912985.1 Anaerolineae bacterium
AATTCTTCTTTCTTTGCAGCAAATCTATACAAGTACACAGTCTATTTTACTGCGCCTGCTGTCAGACCGCGTACCAATTGGTGTTGTGCAACCCAACCTGCAAGCACAACAGGAAGCTCGGTGACGACTGCCGCTGCCGACATTTTCGCCCAGAACAACCCTTCCGAGGTCTTAAATGAGGCGATGAACACAGAGAGCGGCGCAGCCTTGGTAATCGTCAGGTTGAAGGCGAAGAAAAACTCATTCCAGGCGAAGATAAAGCACAATAAACATGTCGCCACGAGGCCCGGCAGTGCCAGCGGCAGGATCACAGAGCGAAGTTCTTGCCAAAGATTTACGCCATCAATACGAGCGGCTTCCAGGATTTCATAGGGTAAATCCGAGAGAAACGAATGCATCATCCACACGACCAGCGGCAAATTCATCGCCGCAAAAAGGAGTACCATACCGCCATGGGTATCAAACAGGCTCAACTGTTTGAAGATCACATATAAAGGAACCACGATGCCCACTGGTGGCAGCATACGTGTTGACATCATCCACATGAGCGTGAAATTGCTGCGCTTGCCGGGGTAAAAGGCCAGGCTGTAGGCTGCTGGCACACCGAGCACCAGCGCAAACAACGTCGAGAATCCGGTGATGATGAGCGTGTTCCACAACTGCCCGAAATATCCTGATTCCACCAGGGCGATCTGATAGTTTTCCAGTGTAGGTTGAAACACCAGCAGCGGCGGAAACACAAAGGCATCAGCCTCAGTCTTAAACGACGTTAAAAACATCCAGAAAATTGGAAAAAAGAAAATCAGCGCCAGGATAATGGTCGAAATAGAAAGAAAATGTCCTGTGAGTTTTTTAGAATTCATCGGACTGCCTTTTGCTGATTGTTGCTGCGTATGATGCGTAAGAAGAAAAGCGTCACGATATTGGCAAGTATCACCGCGAAAACGCCATAGGCGCTGGCACGGCCAACGTTCCATCGTAAGAACGCTTCCTTATAAATGTCAAATGTGAGTGTGGTCGTTTCAATAGCAGGACCACCGGTTGTCGTGACAAAAATCTCGCCAAAGATGTTCAGGACGAACAAAACTTCCAATAACACGCCGATCTCGATGTACCGGCGCAGGTGAGGCAGGATAATGTAATAAAAAATTTCTATGACGCCCGCCCCATCAATTTGTGCGGCTTCCATGCTATCTTGCGATAAGGATTGAAGTCCCGCCAGCAAGATCAACATCATGAAAGGCGTCCACTCCCAGGTCACAATGATAATGATTGACAACATGGGGTAACTGTTGATCCAGTCGATTCGCGGCCCACCAAGCGCTGCGAGTGTCGAGCTGATCAAGCCAAAGGCCGGATTAAAAAGCATGTTCTTCCACATGACCGCGGAGACAGTCGGCATGATCAAGAAGGGAGTGATTAGCAGCGTACGCGCCAGACCTCGGCCCAGGAAATCGCGATTCAGCAAAAGCGCCAGGATCATCCCCAACACAAGCGACCATAAGACAACTGAGGTTGAGAAAACCAGGGTATTACGAATAATCGTGATGATATCTGGATTGCGAAAGAAGTCGAGATAGTTGTCTAGACCGACAAAGCGAGTACGATCCGGGCGCAGAAAGTTCCAGTTGCTAAGACTATAATAGAGGGTAAGTAACAAAGGGACCTGCGTCAGCAACACCAGATAAATGACTGCGGGGCGAAGCAGATAACCACGCCACCGCATCCACTTCGGTTGTTCTGTGGTTGTCTCCGCAAGTGCAGGCGGATTTTGTACAGTAGACATTTTTAGCTCTTCTCAAAAGTAATTTTCAAAACATGATCCCCAGCCATAACCGATTAGCCAATTTATAGAGCGGAGGTCATAGTTTTAACCCCCGCTCTATGCTGAGTATCAGGCAGGCAGACTAATCAATGTAGCCAGCGTCACGCATAGCACGGGTGACGATATCCTGACTCCGTGAGAGAGCCTCCTCGACAGTGATCTGACCGGCAATCGCGGCAGAGATTTGCTGCGACACATCGGTACCAAATCCCTGGAATTCCGGAATACCGACGAACTGCACACCCGTATAGGGCACCGGGTCCCGTGTCGCGTCAGTCGGGTCAGCCGTCTGAATAGAGCTGAGGGTCACATCGGCAAAGGCGCTCGTCGCTTCCTGATAAAGTGGATTGGCATAGGTTGAGGCGCGGGTTCCTGGAGGAGCCGTTTGCCAACCATAGGTATCACCCACGAGCGAGATGTAGTCTTTGCTAGTGGACCAGGTCAGGAACTGAAGCGCAGCGGCCTTGTGCTGGCTGGTGTCAGGGATCGCATAGGCCCATGTCCACAGCCAGTGATAACCCTTCTCGACCGAGGCATGTGGGGCCATCACGAAGCCAACATCGTCCACAATTTGTGACTGGCTGGGATCCGTCAAAAAGCCCGCTGCAACTGTCGCGTCCACCCACATAGCAGCCTGTCCCTGCGCCATCAATGTCAGTGATTCAGAGAAGCCATTGTTGGCCGCGCCGGGAACACCACAGTCTTGCAGTAGGCTGACATAGAAGCTAACTGCGTCGTTCCATTCCTGCGTATCCAGCTGCGGCTGCCAGTTTTCATCGAACCAGCGACCACCAAACGTGTTAATCACGGTATCCAGTGGCGCAAGGACCTCGCCCCAGCCGGGCAAACCACGCAGCGCAATGCCGTATCGATTCTCATCTGGATTGTGCAGCGTACAGGCAAATTCACGGATCTGATCCCAGGTCGGATCGGCAGGCATTTCCAGCCCTGCTTCCTCAAACATGGCTTTATTGTAGAAGGTCATGCTGGATTCCGCGTAGAAAGGCACGGCATAGAGGCTGCCATCATAGGACAGACCCAGGCGCACCGGCTCAAGAATATCCTCTACATCATAGTCGGGCTGAACACTATCCGGAAATTCTTCCATGAGTCCGTCAACAGACGCCAGCCAACCATTCTTCGCAAAGATTGGTGTTTCAAATGCGCCAATCTGAATGATGTCGAAGGACCCGGTGCTGGTGGTGATGTCCGTTGTCACGCGGGCGCGCAGTTCATTCTCCGGCAGCATCACAAATGATACGTTGATATTGGGATAGGCGGCATGGAATTGATCGGATAGTTCGAGCAAACGCCGTTGGTCTGGATTATTGACCACAGCGACCGTGATGGTAACTTCATCTTGTGCCTGCACCAGCGGCATCTGCATAACCAGCAGACAGCTCAGCACAAGCAGCATCAAAATAAATGAAGACCGCTTTTTCATAAACAAACTCCTTCTAATGAATAAATTGACTTAAAAACCCAGTCCTGCAACCGAACCTGCGCGACCAGGGTGGAAAACGGCACATCCGCGAAGCTACTTTTGGGGACCTGTGTTAAAATGGATCAAAAATCTCATGTTTGGATTAATGCCTGTTAACTTCAGTATAGCCAACCTTTACTGCCACTCACTGCCACAAATTTGCCAGGATTTTGACAACAGGATGTCAGTTGGCACTCGCCAACTCGTTTTCGCATTATTCCTTGGGTCGATAATCCGGTTCACCGAGACGCAATATGACGCAAAATGATCAAGTTCAGCAGCAAGGAGACGAACTCTTCGAAGCGTTCGTAGAAGAAGTCAAACAGGTGCTGGAACATCTATACGACTTTGCCTATTTACAACAGCATCCATTGGCTCGCTACTATGACCATGATGGCGATCTTTCAGCAAAAACCGCCGGGCGGCAGCTTCGCTACGAGCTGATCAAAGCAGTAGAGTCGCTCAAGCCGCAATCGGAACTTCATTTTCGATCACCGGATGCGCGCCTCTACAATATTCTGCATTTGTACTACATTGAAAATCTCAACGTTCAGATGGCTGCCGCAGAACTTGGCCTCTCGGAACGACAGGCTTACCGCGATCTGCGCCGTGGGCAGGAAAGCGTCGCCGCCGTCTTATGGAATAACCGGCTGCCACCGACCACCCCACAAAATGATTTCTCACTTGAGTCAGAGGTTGCGCGCCTCAAGCTCAATGTCAGCACAGTCGATATCGACGACATTTTCCGTAAGGCCCAGCGTGCCGTTGAGAACCTCGCACGGCAGCAGTCAATCACCATCGGTGTCGATCCAGCTCCACAGGCGATGAAGCTCTCAACAGACGCCGTCCTTGCCCATCAAGTCCTGGTCAATTTGCTCAGCACAACCATCCAACAGGCGAACGCAGGTACACTGCGGGTATCCTTCAACATGGATTCCAATACGGTTGCGCTGACAATCCAGTATCCTGCAAAAGACGAGATTGACACGGCTTCAGCCTTTTCCGGCGTCACAAAACTTGCGCAAGTGTTGCATTGGGAAATTACACACACGGATATGGCAGATCAAGCATGCCGTGTCTCGTTACGCATGACTTCAGAAATCGTCACTCTCCTGGTGATTGATGACAACGAGGGATGGATCGAACTGCTGCGGCGGTTCATGGAAGGCTATGACTGCCTCATTATTAGTGCTTCGGCTGATCAGGATTTTGTTCAGCAGGCTGTCGAGCTCAGACCAACACTTATCATCCTCGATGTGATGATGCCAGAGCGTGATGGTTGGGAGCTATTGCAACGTCTGCGGATGCAGCCAATCACTGCGCGTATTCCAATCATTGTGTGTACCGTCATTGACGATGCGCAGCTTGCTTATTCACTTGGCGCTTCGGGATTCGTTTCAAAGCCTGCCAACCGTGAGAAAATTTTGCAAGCACTCGAAGAATTCAACATTATTTGATTTACTGGAATAGGCTTATGACCAGTGGAACCTATGACTTTAGTGTCAACCTTGAGGAAATCCGTTCGCGGCTCATCTGGCGCTTGAGCCTGCTGCTCATCGGCTTTGGCATCGTCGCCACATGGTATGTGCTGTTGCAGCGGGATATTCCGCTGGCCGCCGTAGGCATCCCCGTAAGCTTCGTGATTTTTATGCGTGTCGTACAGGTAATGCTTAATGACAAACCCTCCTATGGCATTTATTTCTTTGTCTGGGGGACCGTGGCGCACTTCATTGCGGCGCTCTTTATCTTCGATAATCCCTGGCTGCCCTATTTTGCTGTTCCCTGGGTGTTCATCAGCGCAATGCTCATCCGCAACGGCGGTTTAATCAACACAGCAATCTTCGTTTTTGTAGCAACACTGCTTAATATCACCGGTGTTCGCAGCTATCCCCTACTTGAACTGACTGTCTTGCTGACGCTATCTGCTGGTTCCAGTTGGATAAGTGCTTATACACTGTTTTCCGTCGTTCACTGGTACAGTGCTGAGCAACTACACAGCCAGGAGCTGCTTGAAACGACACGAAGTCATCGCGCGAGTTTGAGTCGGGCGTTGAAATCACTGCAAGCCGCCTTTGAGATGCAGAAACACATCCAACGCGAATTAATTTGGGCGCGAAAACATGCAGAAGATGCCCGGCGTCTTAAAGAACAGTTTGCTGCCAATATCAGCCATGAGTTGTGGACACCGTTAAATCTGATCGTGGGTTTTAGCGAGGTGATGCATCTTTCACCCGAAGTCTATGGTGATGTAACCTGGACTCCGGGTCTGCGCCGCGATATTCATC
>JAIOHN010000956.1 GCA_019912985.1 Anaerolineae bacterium
AATTTCTCCCAACCCTCACGCCTGATGTTTTTACGAACCGAGAACTAAGCTGGATCGAATTTAACCGCCGTGTCCTGGCCCTGGCTGAGGACCGCAGCGTTCCCCCGCTCGAACGTGTCTGGTTCCTGTCGATTTTCAGCACCAACCTGGACGAGTTTTACATGGTTCGGGTCGCTTCCTGGCACAACAAAATGAAGCTGGGGATTGCGACCTTCCGCCCGGACGGTTATTTGCCCAAAGCGCTGCTGCTGGAAATCCGCAAACGCGTGCTTGAACTGATTCAGCGGCAGCGCGAAGCCATGCGCGAAGTCATGGATGAGCTGGAACAATATGGCGTCAAGATTAAACAGATTAGCGACCTGACACCTGAAGAGCATGAAGCCACACGTGCCTATTTTTATGATGTGGTCTTCCCGGTGTTAACCCCGCTGGCAGTCGATCATGCCCGCCCTTTCCCATTTATCTCGAACCTAAGTTTAAATCTGGCGGTGTGGTTGCAGCGTGAACACTCACCTGAAGAGGAAATTGAGTTCGTGCGCCTCAAAGTGCCGGATGTGCTGCCACGTTTGATTGACCTGGAAGCGGTCATGCAGCGCTATAATGGCCCGGGTATTGCACCGGACAAATTCGTGTGGCTGGAAGATGTGATCGCCGATAACCTGCATCTGCTATTCCCCGGGATGCACATTATCGAACAACACCCTTTCCGCGTCATCCGCAACGCCGATATTGATTACGAACACGAGCAGGAAGACCCCCTGCTGGACATCAGCGCGATCATCCAGGAGAGTCTGCGCGAACGTCAGTTTGGCTCGGTGGTGCGTTTGAGTGTGCCGAATGACATCGGTGAGCGCACCCTGGAACGCCTGATTCACGAATTGAATGTTGACCCTGAAAGCGATGTTTACCGGATTGACGGCGCGCTCGGCATGGCGGCATTAGCCGAATTGACCAAGATCAACCACCTGGAGCTAAAGTATCCCCCATTTGCGCCGCGCATCCCAGAAACCGTTACGCCGGGCAAGGACATCTTCGCCGCTATTCGCCAGTCTGATATTGTGCTGCATCACCCCTATGATTCCTTCCTGCCTGTCGAGGAATTTTTCCGCGTGGCAGCCCATGATCCCCAGGTGCTGGCTATCAAAGCGACGCTGTACCGCGTGGGAAAAAACTCACCCATTGTCCAGTCGCTAGCCGAAGCGCGCGAAAATGATAAGCAAGTTGCTGTGCTGGTTGAACTCAAAGCGCGGTTTGATGAAGAAAACAACTTAGAATGGGCGCGTGTATTGGAACGCAAAGGCGTTCACGTCACGTATGGAGTCGAAGAACTACCGATTAAGACTCATGCCAAAGTGGCACTGGTCGTGCGGCGTGAAGCGGATGGCGTCCGGCGCTATGTTCATCTAGGGACAGGCAATTACAACGCTACCACCGCCCGTGCTTATACGGACCTGGGCATGTTCACCTGTGACCCGGTCATCGGCAATGATGCCCTGCTGTTGTTTAACCGGCTCACTGGCTATGC
Source organism: Anaerolineae bacterium (assembly GCA_019912985.1). Classification (GTDB taxonomy): domain Bacteria; phylum Chloroflexota; class Anaerolineae; order Aggregatilineales; family Phototrophicaceae; genus JAIOHN01. Next base: position 1,526 of record JAIOHN010000956.1, read on the forward strand.
CCCGGCCACAACCTATCAACGGCTGCTGGTAGCCCCGGAATATCTCTTTGACTCTCTCATTGAGATGATTGACAATGAGACTGAAGCGGCACGCGCCGGAAAACCAGCACGCCTGATCTTCAAAATGAACCAGCTTGAGGAAGATGTGGTCATTCAAAAGCTGTATCAGGCATCTCAGGCCGGTGTACAGATCGACCTGATCGTGCGTGGTTTGTGCTGTTTGCGCCCTGGCATCCCCGGCTACAGTGAAACGATCCGTGTACGCAGTATTGTTGGCCGCTTCCTCGAGCACAGCCGCATTTTTTACTTCGCGAACGCCCCCGCCAACAAGCAGGTTTACATGGGCAGCGCAGACCTCATGCGTCGTAACCTCTATAATCGTGTAGAAGTCGTGTTCCCTGTGTTGAACATCGCCCTGCAACAGCGTGTTCTACAACTGCTGATCACCTGTTTGCTGGATAACCAAAACACATGGGAGCTTCTGCCCGATGGCACTTATGCGAAGCTCGAGCCTGCGCCAGATGAAGCCCCATTTGATTGTCACCAGGTATTTATCCAGTCCAGCTTCGGTATCGAAGGCATCCCACCCCAGTTTGAAGGAGACCCCACTATCGAATGATCACCCAACGTAATCGTGTTTAACCGGTGCAAAGCCATACATCCGCAATGACATCACCCAGCGTACTGGAAATAAAAAGATTGTTCTTTTAAACAAAAACTACTTTATTATCCATTTCGCTCACTGCGGCTCTCAGGAGGAAGATCATGGAATTGTGTGTCATTGAAGGTGATGGTATAGGACGCGAAGTCATACCAGCGGCCATCCAGGTGCTCAAGAAGGTTGTGCCTCACGTTACTATCTTTCATGCACCTGCTGGTTGGGATTATTTTCAACAGCACGGCACTTCTCTACCCGAGGAGACGGTCGAGCTGGCAGTACGCTGTAAGGCTGTTCTTTTTGGTGCCGTGTCCTCTCCGTCTTATCCAGTGGATGGTTATTTCAGTCCGGTAGTGCGGCTGCGGCTGCGGCTGCAAACCTACGCCAATCTACGGCCTACCCGTTATCTACCGGTTCCCACAGCGCGACAGGGTGTCGACTTACTGATCGTGCGCGAAAACACGGAAGATTTGTATGTCGGTCACGAGCAGACCACCGATGAGGGTCAAACCGGTATCGCGCAGAAAGTCATCACCCGTGCTGCGACTGAGCGCGTCGCTCGGCTGGCTTACTCGCTGGCATCCCGCACCAACCGCGAGAAGGTGACTGTCGTCCATAAGGCAAATGTGCTGCCCCAGTCTGACGGCTTGTTCCGGCGGGTCGCGCTGGAGGTCGCCTCGAACTATCCAGACATCATCACAGACGAGCTGCTGGTTGATACTGCCGCTTATTGGATGGTCAAGGATCCGCGCCGTTTCGACATCATCCTGACACCCAACCTGTATGGCGACATCCTCTCGGCTATGGCCGCCGCCTGGGGTGGGGGTCTGGGCCTGGCCCCGGCACTTAATCTAGGAGATGGCATTGCCATCGCAGAGCCTGTTCATGGCTCCGCACCCGATATTGCCGGTCAGGGGATCGCCAATCCGACGGCAGCTATTCTGAGCCTGGCAATGCTGCTGCGGCATCACTGGCAGCGTGACGAAGAGGCCCAGAAGATCGAGGCTGCCGTGTACCACGCACTCAAAGAAGGCGAGCATACCACTGACATCTTTAACGAAAATGCCATCTCAACCCAGGCATTTACCGACCGAATTTGCGAAGCCATTGATGCGTTGGCCTAAACATATTTCCTTTGATTGCCGAAATCACTGACGCCAGATATTGCTTATTCAATAGATTTCATCGGGAAGCCCTGTAGAAAAGCGCCTCGCGACATCTTTCGTGACCCCACGCTTTTCGTTCATAGGGCTTCTTTTTGTCTACAACCAACAAGCCAGTTTTTATGGTGAACAAAACCGAAGAGGCCCTCGCAATCTGCAAAAAGGTGCGTATTGCGGGTTAGAAATTTACTTCTTTTATAAAAACAGAATTTATGAATTTTTGGTTTCAATCCTCATCGTTAAGGAAAATTTTGTTCAGTCTGCGCTTAAGATGTAGTAGTATGCGCGGAAATTCGAACCTGATCTAGGATGCCCTGTTGATGTTTAAAGTACTCGTGGTTGACGACGAAGAAGGCTTCCTTCAAATCATTCAAGTTGTCCTCAGCCGGGCGGGCTATGATACGATTGTAGCCAGTGATGGAAAAGAGGGGCTGGAGATGACTTACAGTCACCGACCCGATGTCATTATTCTGGATGACATGATGCCAGGCTTGACCGGAGGCGAGGTTTGCATTCATCTCAAAAATGACCAGAAGGTAAACCACATTCCTGTCATTATGTACAGCGCTGGTGCGAAAGTACGCAACCCCGAATATATTCGGAAGATTGGGGCGGATGGCGTACTCTTCAAACCATCATTACCCGGTGAAATTATTGAGACCGTAGCTTCATTTACCAACGCGCGGGTGAGTTAAAGCTGTTTACGGATACTGCTCGGCAAAATCTGCCAGCGCTTCGGTCAATTCATCAAAATTGACATCTGAGTCCTGGTCATCCGGCATTTGACACAGGATTGTTTTGAGCGCGCTTTTCATCTCTTCTACGGCATGTTGTGCGGTTTCGTCATCTGCCAGGAATCGCGTGTGAACCATCCAGCCATAGACGCCACAGGTGATCGCAAAAGGCGCACGCAAACAACCACGTTCCAGGGTGATCCGCGCACCTTTCTCATGTTCGTCATCCAGAATGATGACGCCACCCTCTGAGCCAGTTTTGGTAATGGTTTTTCCTTCCTCAAAAGGATGCCAGTCAGACACAATGTTCTCCTTCCATGATGTCAACCCAGAAGTGAAGCACCCGTGTGGGATGCAGGGGCGGTGAAACGGCTTTTTCAAAGCGACCGCCGTTGGACTCAATAATCCTCCGTGAGGCATGGTTATCCTCATCGCAGGTGATCATCACATGGGTTAATCCCAGACGCCTGGCCTCGACCAGTGCCAACCGACACGCCAGCCGGCCATAACCCCGCTGCCGCCAGGACGGACGAATCTCATAACCGATGTGACCGCCAATCAGTCGCAACGCCTCATTTAATTCATGTCGCAGGGATACACGGCCTATAAATATTTCACCCTCAACCAGCCAAAAGACTGTCTCCGGCACCCGTCCGGGTGGTGGTTGAATACACCGCTGTTGGAGTTGACTCACATAAGTGGCAAAATTCGAGGCCAGGGTATCCGCTGACAGATCCAGATGCCGCCCTTCTCGCTGAAACTCATGCAAGCCTGCGAGGAAGCTCTCCTGATACTTGACATCTGGCAGCACCAGCGATGGCATGTCGCTAACTCCGTTTGACCCCGGTGGCATAGATAAAATAATTATC
>JAIOHN010000957.1 GCA_019912985.1 Anaerolineae bacterium
GTTGATGATCGTGCAGCGGCGAACCTGGGGAGTCGTTATCAGCGCATCCTTCCTGGCACTACTGCGTCCTGAAGGCAGCATTCTGGCGGCGATTGCGGCGGTCGTACTGCTGGTATATGCCTGGGCTGAAGGCAAGCTCTCGCGGCGGTGGATGCTGCTGATTCCAGTGGCGATGGTACTGGTGCAGCCTACCGTGAACTGGCTGGTGACCGGATCGCCAGTGGCGACTGGCAACAGCGCCAAGTCGATCTTCGGGACCGTGCCGTTTGTTTTTGGGGATGTCATTCGGCGTGTTGTGGAAAACTTCGCGCGCATATGGCTGGAATTCCTGAGCGGTTACAGTGTCCGCGAGGGGTGGTATATACCGCTGCTGCTGGCTCCATTAGGGTTCATTGGGCTGACGTGGCTGCTGCGCAGGCGCGATCAACGGCATGTTGGTGTGATCGTGGCACTGTGGCTGCTGGCGGGGACCGCTTTAATCGCCACATTGGATACCGCGTTCTGGCACTTCAAGCGTTATCAAATGCCGCTATTGGCGTTATTTTTCCCGTTGGCGGGTTGGGCGCTGGCCTGGCTGCATGAATGGCTGCAAGTACAGCGAAAATGGCTGGTCACGCTCTATGCAGGTGTCGTCGTGCCGGTGTTTGTGGCCTTGACCGCCGTGATTTTCTGGCAGGCGTTCGGACTGAATGTGGGCTATATCTATGCCCAGCCGCTGCAAATGGCGCGCTGGCTGGCAGCCAACACCGCCGACGATGCAGTCGTCGCCGTGCATGATGTGGGCATGATGCGCTATCTGGGCGGACGTAAGACGCTGGACATCGTAGGTCTGACGACACCCGGCGCAGCGGATTACTGGCGCAATGGCCCAGGAAGCGTGGCCGAATTTTTGATTGCCCACAAGCCGGACTACATCGCGTCTTATGGGCATGGGCATGGTTACGGCCTGGGGATGCTGGCTGATACCCGCCTCTACGGTACACCGTTAGCCAGCTTCCCGGTAATCCTCGACCCGCAGTACAATGTGGCGCTGGCAGCAGACTCACAGGGGATTTACCAACCAGATTGGCGGCTGATTGTTGATACGAATCCGTTTTTGAGGAATATGCCATTGGTTGAAGGCGCGCAGACAATCAACGTAGCGAATCTGGCTTCGGAGGCAATGTTCGACTATACATGGTCGGTCAATGCGGATTACAGCGGCTATGGGACCATGCCCTATGACTTGCCCGGTGGAAACTGCACAGGCGCGACCGAGGTTGACGGTGCGCGAGCTGTCACGCAAGAAACCTTTGAACTTCAGGCCAAGCCAGGGGAAAATCTGCTTCTGATGACGATGTTCCATCCGGTGATGCGCGGCACTTACGATATTTATGTAAATGATCATTATGTAGATCGAAACTGGATCCCTGAGATGCCGGGCTGCTGGTCGATTGCCAGGACGGTGATTCCCGCTAAGATGATCGAGGGGGATAGACTGAGTGTACGCGTCGAAGCGCAGACTGAATCGGGTGTATATCTGCCTGCCCACCATGCCGTCATTGCCCAGGACCCGGCTGAGTTTGATATTAATCAGGCGTTAGGTCACTTTGAGGACGGGGCGTTTGGGCTGATGGATGTGGAGATGCTGACCAATCCCGGCAGTGTACTGCTCGACATGCTGTGGTATGCGCAGCCACAGGCCGAGGGTGACTACAAGTTATTCGTGCATGTGCTGGATGAAGATGAGACGATTGTGGCGCAGACTGATCGTTATGTCTTCCATTCACCGCCGGGGAATTGGCCGCCGGGCGTGCTAAGCGATACAGTTGTGGTAAACTTAGACGACGTTCCGCCAGGGACGTATCGCGTTGCCATTGGATTTTACAACCCCTATGACAACGAACGGTTGATCCCACAAAGTGACGCATTGGAAGTCCGCCCAGATGGGCGATTATTCATCGGGGAAATTGAAGTATCATGACCACACCAGTCTCAGTCTACGAAGCGCTTATCCAGGCTCAAAAGGTTGGCGAGGCAGTGGTGCTGGCGACGGTCGTTCACGTCCAGGGTTCGGTACCGCGTCATGCGGGCAGCAAAATGCTGGTGCGGGGCGATGGCTCAATTGTTGGCACCGTGGGCGGTGGCGCGATGGAAGCACTGGTCATCAAGGAAGCACTGGCCGCGCTGACCGATGGGCAAACGCGGATGCCAAGTTATACCTTGAACAACCTTGAGGACGGCGACCCGGGAATATGCGGCGGGACAGTGCAGGTATTTATCGAACCGTTGGGAGTCAGTCCTACCCTGCTGGTAGTCGGTGGCGGTCATGTGGGCAAAGCGCTGGCTTTACTTGGCAAGTGGACAGGTTATCGAGTCGTGCTTTCCGATGACCGGGCTGAATTCTGCAATCCTGAATATGTCGCTGGGTTGGATGAGTATGTGGTGTGCAAGCCAGCGGATGTGACGAGCCAGGTGACCATTACAGGTCAGACCTATGTCGCCTGTGTGACCCGTGGCTTACCCGTGGATGTCAATCTCATCCCGGCACTACTGGCGACAGATGCGCCTTATATCGGGTTGATTGGCAGTCGGCGTCGATGGGCGCTGACGGTCAAGTCACTAAAAGAAGTGCATGGCCTGAGCGAGAGTAACCTGGAACGAATCCATGCGCCGATCGGGCTGGAACTGGAAGCGGAAACACCTGAAGAAATTGCGCTGAGCATCATGGCAGAGATTACGATGGTACGGCGCGGGGGCAGCGGCAAACCGATGCAGTGGATCGGCGAAATCAGCGAGACTGAATCAACTGTTAATGATAAGTAATGATCTGAGAACTTGAGAAACAGGTTATGTAGGTGAAAATCCTGGTTGTTAGTGATACGGTAATGCCTCAATTGGAAAGCGCAGTGAACCTGCGCCGCCGTTATAACGATGTTCAACTGGTGGTGAGCTGCGGTGATATGCCATCAGCTTATCTCGAATTTATCGTGACCGTGTTGAATGTTCCCATGTTCTATGTGCGTGGCAACCATGACGAGCACTACGAGCGCAAGCCGCCCGGTGGTGAGAATCTACATCGGCGAATCGTGACCTACCAGGGGCTGACCTTCGCAGGAATTGAGGGTTCCATGAACTATAACCAGGGCGACATTCAATACACCGAAGGGGAAGTCCTGCGTATGGTACTTGGCATGGGGCTAAGGCTTTATCCCCGGCGGCGGCGCTACGGTCACGGCGTGGATGTGCTGGTCACGCATTCCCCAGCAGCGGGCATCCACGACCGGCCCGATGTCGCACATAAGGGTTTTAAATCCCTGCTGCGCTTTATGGATTGGTATCATCCGCGTTATATGCTGCATGGTCATACGCACACCTGGGATCGACGTGATGTTGTCGAGACAAAATACCGTGATACCTGCGTGATGAATATTAACCCCTTTCGACTTCTGGAAATTGAGCCACTCTCAAGCTAAATTCTCTCTACTTGTAAACAGATATACCATAAGGTGAAGGTGTTATGTGGAAGCACTACTACAGCGTAACCTCCGTGGCCGAAGTGCTGGACCTGTTGGCAGAGCACCGCGAAAAAGCGCGCTTGATTGCTGGAGGCACTGATATACTGCTCGAGTTGGAACGTCATCAGCGCCCGGATGTAGAAACTCTCATCGACATCAGCCGTGTGCCAGGGCTGGACCAGATTACACGGCAGGGGGGTGCTATCCGGTTAGGGCCGCTGGTGACTCACAATCATGTGGTCGACAGCCATTTGATTGTCGAGCGGGGGCTGCCGCTGGCGCAGGCCTGTTGGGAAGTGGGCGCACCACAAATCCGCAACCGGGCGACCGTCGCGGGTAATGTTATCACAGGCTCACCGGCTAACGACACCATTGCACCGCTGCTGGCGCTGAATGCCGAGGTTACCTTGACCTCGCTGGAAGGTGAGCGGACAGTAGCCCTATCGGAATTTTACACCGGGCTGCGGCGCAACATCATGCGCGCTGATGAGATGCTCACCGCGATCCAATTCCCGGCTCTGGCTGCAAACGAGCGTGGCATATTCATCAAGCTGGGGCTGCGGCGGGCGCAGGCGATTTCCGTGATTAATGTTGCGGTCGTGCTCAGCTTTGAGGGTGAGACCGTCACGCGTGCAGCGATCACATTAGGGAGTGTGGCCCCCACCGTGATTCACGCGCCTGTGGCGGAGAAAGCACTGGTGGGCAAAGCACTTACGCCGGAAATTATCAGCGAGGCGGCGCGGTTGGCAGCATTGACACCCTCACCGATTGATGATGTACGCGGGACTGCGGCATATCGTACCGAGATGGTGCGGGTGCTGGTCGCACGGGCGCTGCGGGCGCTGGCCGATCATAATGAGCGGGCAGCATGGCCCAATCAACCGCCGATGCTGTGGGGCGCAGATCGAGGTCATGGCGAACTAGCGGAAATGATTAATCATGAGCCAGGACAGCCGATTGAAACAGTGATTAATGGGAAGTCAGTGTCGATTGATGGCGGCCAGGAAAAGACTCTGCTGCGCTTTTTGCGGGAAAACGTGGGTCTGCATGGCACAAAAGAAGGTTGCGCTGAGGGAGAATGCGGCGCATGTACCGTGTTTCTGAACGGCGCGGCGGTGATGTCCTGTATGGTGCCTGCACCACGCGCTCATGGCGCAGAGATCATCACGGTGGAAGGGCTGCGATCAGACGAGGACCTGCACCCGATCCAGGCGGCTTTCATCGAAGATGGAGCCGTACAGTGTGGCTTTTGCACACCCGGATTTTTGATGGCAGGGGCGAAACTGCTGGAAGAAACACCGGAGCCAACACCGGAGCAGATTCGGCAAAGCATTACTGGCAATCTTTGTCGGTGTACAGGGTACTATAAAATCGTCCAGGCATTTGAAGACGCAAGTAAGAAAGCGAGGGCGTAACGGCTATGCAGGAATATAAGAAAAAAGAAGAGGTTCGGAGAACCGGGATGTGGCCGCTGTGGGGATTTTTGATGGCAGTGGCTTGTGCTGGCATCGCCTATGTGGTGGGGCCGAAGCTTATTCCAATCGCCCGGCAGATCACACGCGGCGGGTTTACGGGGAATGAATTGCCTCGTGACCAACTCGAACTGGCTTTTATGGCGTTCACCTTTCTGGTCTTGATTGCAGTTGGGGCGCTGGTGGTGGCGCTGGCGATGCCGAAGAAAAAGGCAACGGTGCTGGACACCGCCCTGAAAAAAGAAAAAGAAGCCATGCACATGGAAGAAAAACGCCGCCGGGCGCGCGCGCAAATCATTGACCAGCGGGTAAAAGAGGAAAATCGAAAACGCGCGAAATAAAAACCGCCACAGGTTGTTCGCCTGTGACGATTAGATTCAGCATATTTGAGCGGTGATACAGCTCATCATTCTTGATGTGCGTGTTATCGCCGCCGCTGCGCCAGACTGACGTAATACAGGAGTTGCAAGATCGCAGTGACTGCCGCGGCAACATAGGTCAGGCCAGCAGCGGTCAGCACCTGGCGCGCGCCGCCAGCATCTTCTGACGATTGGGTCAGCCCTGCTTCTTGCAGCAAGATCATCCCGCGACGGCTGGCATCAAACTCGACGGGCAAGGTCAGCACTGTAAATAACACCGTCAGCCCGAAGAAGAGAATGCCCAACCACAACAGACCGCTGAATTGGAAAATCAAACCCGCGAAAATCAGGCCAAAAGCGATCTGCGGACTCACCGAAACCGCTGGCAACAGGAAGTTACGCATCTGGATAAAGATCGAATTCTGCTCATGCTGCTGCGCATGGCCCAATTCATGTGCCACCACCGCCATGGCTGCCACCGATGGCTTATTGGCGACTTCTTCTGACATCCGCACAGTATGCGTTCGCGGATCATAATGGTCAGTAAACGCACCTGCTGTGCGCTCCAGGCTCACCCCAGTGGCATAAGCGCCACGCGGCTGTGCCAGGTCGAATCCCACGTTACGCAGCGATGACCGCGCCAGAATGCGCTGTGCCACCTGAGCGCCAGTCAACCCTTCACTGTTGGGCGTTTGGCCCCATTTTGAAAACTGCGACCGGACATACCACTGTGCGGCCAGTGAGATCAGCACAGTCGGAATCAATACCATAATCAGGTAGTTACTATCAAAGAAAAACATGGCACCCCTTTCTACATCTTGATGGGATATACCATTTATTAAACCAGAATTGATTATAGAATCATATCAGCACTGCATTAGAAGTAAATTTAATCAACCACCGTTGTCACATCGGGTTCCACACCTAACACTGATGCCAATTTTTCCCGCGTGTTGAGCGCACGAGGCAGCAAGCAGTTATCCAGCAAACGTGTCTGCCCAAATCGTACGGTCAGCGAAACCAGCAGTGGCGACTCGGTTGGTGTTTGCTGCTCTTGCAGGGTACCTGCATTTGCCACAGAGATATAATCCGGCTTACCCAATGGCTCTGATGCCACAGTTGTCTCGATCATTACTCGCAGCCGCTGCGGATCGCGCTCGCCTGCATCGTACGCCGCTGCTGCCGCTTCAAGCGCGCGGTGAAGGACCGTCGCCGCCTGCCGCTGTTCTGCGTTCAAATATACATTGCGCGAACTCATTGCCAGCC
>JAIOHN010000958.1 GCA_019912985.1 Anaerolineae bacterium
CTCTTTCATCAGGCAGCGGGATTGTGGCTGCTGGCAACAGCGGTGGGACGCAGGCTTTACGGGGAAGCGCCGTGGGGTGTGAAGATTTATCCGAACCTGTACCTGATGCTGGTCGCAGGGGCAACATTCTATCGCAAGTCCACCGCTTACAAGCTGGCGGAGCAGGTGGCCCGCGCCGCCATCCCGCATATGCTCATGCCGACACCGGGTTCGCCGGAGCGTTTTCAGGAGGCGCTTGCCGGGCGCTTGCCGGGCAACTTTGACAAACTCATCCAGGAGCAGAGGGAACGGCTGACGAAAGCACAACCGTTTGCGGCGCAGCGCGGACTGCTAAAGGATGAAGTAGCAGGTTTATTTGGCGCGATTAACAAGCGCGATTACATGGTCGGCATGAACGACCTGCTGATGGAGCTTTACGACTGCCCGGACTACTTTGACAAGGACACCCAGACCGGCTTGAACATCGTCGAAAATGCGGCATTGTCCATTCTAGGTGTAACCACACCCGCCAGTCTATCCTGTGCCGTCAGCACCGGGGATTGGGACAATGGTTTGCTGATCCGTTTCGCGCTGCTCACGCCTGAACCGAACTATGCCGAGCGACCCGCCGCGAAGACCTACCGCGCTGTGCCACAGGTGCTGGTGGATGAACTTCGTGCGCTCCATGAGCGTTTACCTGCACCACAAACCACTGAATTTGGCATGACAGCGCCCGCTGCTCTGCGACTGAATGTTCAGTGCTGGGAACAGTGCCAGCAGTACGGTGACTGGCTGCGACGGAAGTGTGATCCGGGGCAGGATACCGAACTGGATGATCGGTTGAAAGGTGTCTACGGACGGATGCACGTTCAGGCCTTCAAGTTGGCATCGTTATTCGCCGCGCTGGATTGGCTTAAAACCTCTGATGAAGGGCCTACCGTTACCGTTGACCACTGGAACGCAGGACAGACTTTAGCCGAGGGTTGGCGGCAGAGTGCCCACCTCCTGTTGGAGCAGCTTGACCGCAGCGGTGAGGCGGTAGTGGAGCGTCGTCAGCAGGATCGTCTATTGAATACTATCCGTCTGGCAGGGGCAGGTGGAATTGCGCTGCGTGAACTGTACCGTAACCTCAATTTCTCCGCGAAGCAGGCGCGGCAGTTAGCGCAGGACTTGATGCGTGCCGGGTTGATTGAGGAACGGCGGATGGATCGGGCTGAATGGTTTGTGGCAGCCGAGTTTGTCACCAATCAGTCATGAAAATGACCGACAAAACTGACATCACCGACAACCGACACTACCGACAAAGAGTCGGCGGTGTCGGTGAGTCGGTAGCACCGACAGGTTCTTAACATTGAGGAGTAACCCATCGTGAACCACACCCAAAGAATTGCCCACGTCGCCCGTCAGCGGCGCAACTTGACCAAAGCCCTCGTCCGTGAGGCGGTGGATCGCTATCTGGAGGCGCTGGCAAAGGAAATCGCCAATGGAGAATGGGTAGATATACCCGGTATTGGCAAGGTGCAGGTCAGCCGCGAGGAGGGCAAAGGCTATGTGACTTCCATCGCTCCGGGCGGTCAGCGAGTCCGCCGGAAGGTGCAGATGCGCCTGCGAACCCGAATCCGCCTGTACGAGAGGTTTCGACTGAGGTGTCGAGCAGAAGTTAACAGTGTCCAATACAGTTAAGGGATTCACGGGCGATTCTCGTCACTGTCTACGCCTTCTCCAATACTGGGTGTGGCAGAATCGTGTAACTGCTTGAGGGCCAGCAGAGGAATACCGAGGTCACGAATTTTAGCCAGAATCCCATGTAAGGCGGCCTGATCGGGAATATGGCCGGTGAGTATGGTTTCGTCACGCTCGCAAGGATGAATCACCCAGCCGTTAAACCACTGTGACCACTGAATGCCAAGCCGTCCTTTCAGGCGAATCTCATATTGATCACTCATACCTTGCTCCTGCGCGACAGCCATCGTTTCAGATGGCTGTCGCTTTCTCCGAAAGCGTTTATTCGTAAGCCAGGACTTCATTAACCGGCTGCCGGGCGGCATTCCAGGCGGGAAAGGCGCTGGCAACCGAGGCAATCACAACAACAGCAAAAAACCAGGTGAGCCATCCTTCAACCGAAGTGGTGAGGTTGATGGGATTTTGAAGCAAAACAGCGATTACCTGGCCCATCAATCCGCTGTAGGGAAATGACAGGACGACGGCCAACATCCAACTCAACACGCCGATGAAGGCCCCTTCCAGAATGATAATTTGCAGCACATTCAGGGTGGAAGCGCCAATTGCCCGCATAACACCCAACTCCCGGGTTCGCTCCAGAACGTTCATACTCATCGTCGAAGCCAGACCCAACCCCCCGATAATCACAAACAGGGCGGCCATTAACAGCAAAATACCGGTGAGCAGGGCCATATGATCTTCCATGACCTGGCGTACATCTTCGGTTTTCCACATCGTGTAGACATCGAAGCCGTCGCTGTTGAGTTGGGTTTCCAGATTCCTCATTACCGCGCCAGTCAATGCCGAATTGGTCGTTCTCACCATCGTGCTGGTTCCGTACTTAATGGTTTGGGTGAAATAGTCAAAGGGAACATAAGCAGTCGCAGCCAGGAACTCCCGCGAGAGACCCACAAGCTGCCAGGTCGTCTTGTGACCGTTGCTCTCCAACTGGATTTCGTCACCAATGGCGGTATCCAAGCCGAGCAATTTTAACATGGCATCGCTCATTACAATGGCGTTTTGATCGTCAGGGCGCAGCCAACGACCCGCGATGATCGGGGGTTCCGGTGCGAGGGCGGTATTGAGGAGCGGAGCCGTGAGGCGCACCTGTTTCCCCAGTGTGCCATCGGGCAGAACGACGGATAACCAGGAACTCGCCCAGGTTTCCACCTGCTCCACGCCCGCTACACGGCTGACAGCCTGTTCAATTTCGTCTGATGGATATGATTGACTAAAAGCGATTTCAATATCATACGGAGTCGCCTCAAACTTGCTCACCACTGCCTGATCAATGGAAGCAGCCACATTCAGCGCGGTCATGTAATTCGCACCCGCCACCGTCAAGGTCAACAATGTCAACACAAGGCGCCCGCGGCGGCGAAACACATTCCGCAGCGAAAGAAGAACTGTCCGGGCGACTCCTTTGACATTGCTGAGCCAGATGTCAAGACGGCTGGTGCCAAATTTCCCTGGCCCAACTCCATAATCGCTCAAGGCGGCCAAAACCGTGATGCGGCTCCCTTTACGGATCGGGTTGGCGGCGGCCAGGAGCGGAATGAATAGTCCGGTAGCCACGACCAGACCATAAGCCCACAAGTCAACACGATTATCAAAGATTTCAAAGTTGAGCATTTGCACCGCTTCATAGTCGGCCAATGCGCGTCCCAGCGCCAAACTGATGGGCATTCCGATAGCCAGCGCTATCAATCCCAGCACCAATACCAGCCCCAGATAGATCCCCGCGATTTGACCAGTGCTGCCACCGATGGCCTTCATGATACCAATCTGGCGAATTTGCTGGCCCAGAATGGCGGCAATCATATTCGTCACCAGAATGCTGCTCATGACCAGGGCGAATAAGCCCATAGCTCCCAACATTGTTATAAAGGCAGCCATCAGGTCAGCATGGACATGTTTACCAGGTTCAGGAATATCGATATAAGAAACGGTGTGACCGTTTTGCACCAGCCAGGCTTTGAGTTCATCTGCTGTCTGGCGAATAGCAGTTTTATCGAATTGATTTTCGGCAACCAGAATTTTTAACTGATCCAGGGCCGCTGTCCCACCAAAAAGCGCCAGGGTTTCCGGGGTAATATAACCATATATCCGACTTTCCACCCAGGCCGGGGGCAAACCCGGCGTATGTACCGTTCCTGTTAATACTAAAGTCCGCTCTTTCTGGTTAGGAATCTTGACGATCACATTGTCACCGATTTGGGCCTGAGCAACCTGGACTGCTGTCCGTTCCAGCAGAATCTCACCAGTCGCTGGCGGCCAGGCACCTTGTTCCGGCGTGAACTTATCAACCTGAATGTTCTTAAAATCAGGGATGACATACAACCACAGTTCACGCCACTCGCCGGGAGCAATCTGAAAACGTCCAATAATCTGGGAACGTGCTTCTGCTCGGGCGATCTGGGGCATCGCGGCGACGGTTTGTACCAGGTCATCATCTAACGGTTCAACCAACAGGGTCGCTGAGGCAGGATCAGTGCGAAGATAATTCTTGTCCATCTCCCGGATAAGAATGGAATACCCTGTAGCCACCGTGCCGACGCTGACAATCCCAACCAGCAGAGCTAATATCACCAGCAGAGCACGCGCTTTATTCACCCATAAATCACGAAAGGCTTTACGCCAGGCAGCGCTGATGGTCATGGTTGAACCCTATCGTTAACAATGCGGCCATCCATCAGGGTGATCGTCCGGTTGACCTGGGCCGCCAAATCCTGATCGTGGGTGACAATAATGACTGTTTTCCCCACTGATACCTGGGACTGCAACAATTGAAAGACGGCGGCGGCGGTCTCGCTATCGAGATTGCCGGTCGGTTCATCCGCCACGATGATCGGAGGATCATTCGCCAGCGCACGGGCAATGGCGACTCGCTGCTGTTCACCGCCGGAAAGCATCGCTGGAAGTTTATAAGCCTGTTCGATAATCCCAACCTGTCCCAGTAGTTGCAGTGATCTCGATTTGCGGGCGCGGACGGGGATGGTTTTGCAGAAGTCCATTGCCAGCATGATATTTTCCACTACGGTTAGGGTCGGCAGCAGTTGAAAGAACTGAAATACTATTCCGACATTGCGTCCACGCCAGCGAGCTGTTTTCCCTTCACCCAGTTGATGGATGGCCGTTTGTCCGGCAATGACTTCTCCCGATGTTGGCCGGTCAATTCCTGTCAACATGTTGAGCAAGGTGGATTTGCCACTACCCGATCTACCGACCACAGCCATAAACTCACCTTTTTTGATCTGTAAGTCTATGCCTCGGAGTGCCTCGAAGGAACCAGCGGGCGTGGTGTAAGTCTTGACTACATTTCTGAGGGCGATCAGCGATTCCGCGCTGGTGGCCGATCTCGTTTCGCGAACAGTTTCCGGTGTTTTGAGCGTATCCAAAATGTGTATCTCCCTGATGTTGAGGCTGAGTTTTCAATCTGGCTGAGTTGTTCAATTCTTACGTGCGCTTCCACATACAAAAGCGAGGCTCGATATCCCCTGAATTGGGAACACTACTGGGGCAATTTCCACATCTGAAAAGCCCAAGACCTCCATCAGCGGGAGTAGTTCCCGCAAATCCTGTTGTGGCCGGTCCCCTGATGATCCCTGAGCATTGGTTTGGGGCGATGCGGCGAGATCCAACACCAGCAGTCGTCCCATTGGTTTGAGAACCCGATAGACTTCTGCAATTCCCTGACGCCTGGTCGTCTCCGACATATGGAAAATCATGAAACTGCACAGCACCACATCAAAATAGTTGGCGGGAAAAGGGATGTCATCAATGCTGCCCAACTGAAAGGTTATATCCTGATGGGTTTGTTCGGCCTTACGCTGGCTCAGTTCGATCATTCCCGGTATGACATCAATGCCAAACACCTTGCCGGTTGGCCCGGCCTTACGCTTCGCCTCAAGGGTCAATGTACCGGTGCCACAGCCCACTTCGAGCACCACATCTCCTGGTTTCACCTGGGCCAGGTTCACCGTTGTCTCGCGCAAAGCCTGTTCTTTTCCAAAAGTCACTTCACTCATGTACGAGTCATAGGAAGCTACCATCTGTTCCATTTGACTTTTCAGTGTCTGATCCTCATCAGCTTGTTCGTTGGCCGAACGCTTCTGTGCCATCATGTCTCCTTTATCGCTGTGACAAAAGCTAAATCAACGAGCATGGTCTATCCAATCGGCGCGTTAACAACTGTTTCTACGGACAGTGTTTATAGATCACCTGGTTTTTGAGACCATGCTGGCAGTATGCCATGCCGGAGATGGGGCTGTAATCTGGCGAAGGTTGATTGGAGGGTTGATTTGGGGTTGAGGCTAAACCAGCTTCAGGTCAATGGCGCGTTTGATGGCTTCAGCTCGATTTCGCACGTTGAGCTTATCGTAAATATGGCTGGTATGGGTTTTGACCGTACCGGTGGAAACAATCAGTTCGCGGGCAATTTCAAGGTTGGAATAGCCGGCAACCATCCGACGCAGCACGTCCAGTTCGCGTTCGCTCAAGGGGTCGGGCAAAGGTTGATTCGCAGTAGTAGTCTCAACTGCCGACTCACTAGGCGGAAAGGCCGCCAGCAGTTGGGCAGCGTAATCGGGCACAAGTCCCGCTTTGGCCGCTTGTCGCAGCAACAACGCCATCGCCAGGCCTTCATCCAGGAACAACCGAACGTAACCTTCAGACTTTGCTTGTATCAGCGCCCCAGCAAGTGTATTTAGAGCGGCTTGCAGGTTGTTTTGAGCCTGGTAAGCCAGCGCTTGCAGGATGGTAATTTCCAACAAGTCACCTAAACGTCCGTCAGCCAGGGCCGTTACTTGCGCCTGCGTTAACAGATCAAGCGCTATTTCCAGTTGCCCCTGAGCGATTCGCACGCGAATCAAGGTACTTAGCTCAATATCAAATGAATGTGTTGCAAAACGTTCCGGGGTCAGGGTAACAGTATCTGCCCATTGCCCAGCTCGGATAAGGTTGTTTTGGCTAAGGTCAAGTCGGACTTGATGGATGGCTAACAAAGCCTTGATTGGAGTGGGAGCGTCTGAGGATTGAGCGGCTATCAGCGTTTGGGTAGCCATCTCATCATTTCCTTGGGCCTGCTGCACCCGTGCCAGCGAGATGTAACCAGTCTGAGCATGTTGGCTGATTAAGGTATCCGATTGCAGCGCCAGTCGGATACCTCTGGTCAGCGAAGCCAGCGCCTCATCTAACTCATTACGCTGGTATTGAATTTCGCCGAGTGCCAGCAGGGTGATTCCTGTCAGAGTCGGTTCGCTCGGCAGCGTTTGTGTGCTGATTTCCTGGGCCTGACGGCAGTAAACCCATGCTTGACTCAGCCGACCTCGCGCCCGTTCGACGATGTTGAGCATATTGAGGGCCATCACTGCCGCTACCATGTTGCCCGCCTGTTGGCAGAGTACTACCGCTTCAGCTAGCGTTTGGCTTGCCAGGTTCATATCCCCTTGCAACCGATAGACATTTCCTAAGAGGGCCATGATTGAACCCCGTGATCGGGTATCTTCATGGGGAATTTGGGTTAGAGCGTGTTTGATCCGTTCAGCAGATTGCTGCTCCAACTGGAAGAAACTGACGATGTACAAACGAGCGACAATGATTTGCCCAATCAGTCCACTTTGCTGATCGGTTGGTACGGTGTCAAGGACTTTTTCCGCCATTTGCAGGCGCTTTTCAGCATCAGCTATTTTACCAACCAGACCTGACCCAATCGCATGTAAAATGGCTAAATTGGGATGTGCAGCGATTACCTGATCTGGTAGCGCATTGAGCCAATGGGTGACGGTAACATATAGTCCCTGTTCCCAGAGCGCGCGCTGCCCATGCTTTTCAATCAGATGAGCCGCGCGGGGAAAATCAGCGGCGGCTAAAGCCTGTTCAATCGCCTCGGACGGCAACCCGTTGTCTTCGTACCACTGGCTGGCGCGTCTGTGCAACTGGGCAATTGTCTCCTCATCAAAATCTTGTCCCAGACGCTGCCGCAGCAGGTCGGCAAATAGACTATGATACCGGTACCACTGCCGGGCATGGTCTAGCG
>JAIOHN010000959.1 GCA_019912985.1 Anaerolineae bacterium
GCGAAGACCGCCCCTGCTGCGCAGCCGAGCCCCATTGCATAGACTGCCACGACTCCTGTGATGGCCTCTTGTCCGAAGATAATGACACCTACCAGCAAGCCGGCTCCGGCCCACAAGATCCAGTACAGCGGAGGGAAAATCGCCCAGACGATGTGCGGGCGCTCGATCTTCTTGGTGTTTGACATGTTCACTCCTTATCGATTAGCCAGATGTTCGCTGATCGCGGTTTTCGCCTCACGCTTATTCTTAAACACGCGCACAGGACTAGCTTTAGCGGCTGACTGGGGTAATAACTTCACCTGATCCGAGATATCCCATGTCATACCATTGTGCCACCGCGCCGTTACGCCCAACGGACGAACCTTCAGTGTTGCCACGAGATCTTTCCCGTCGTGTAGCGCACAGCCGACTTTGGTATTCGTCCACTTCATAATGCTTCCCTATGCCGCTCCCACAGCCATGCGCAACGGCTCCATCCCGGCCAATAGCCGGGCATCCAGATCATCATCGGCCAGATATTTACCGTCCATCTCAGCACGCAGCCGCATCAGCATGCGACCTAAGTAATTCTGGCCGCGACCATTCACGATTCCCCATCGTCGGCCAGCTTCGTCGTCGATCTTCCCAGCCTCGATGATCTGGCGATCCCCGGTCTCCAGCAGTAGAGCGCAGAGATCGCCGTGCTGTGAGAATTTTGCGCGCAGGCATTCCATCATCCATGGATACCGGAGACGGGACCAACCAGGACGAGTGTGGAAGCCAAGCAGCGCCTCCCCAGTGCGGCTCATCACCATTGTCGGGTCCGCTTCGTCGGAGGGTAATACATGAGCAGCCAAAGCCACTAAAGAAGGAGCTGGAGCCGCAAGTAGCCAATCACGCACACGCGGATCGCGCGGCTTGAGCGACTGGTAAGCGTGTTCGACTGTCGCAAATATTGCGCCATTAATTGTAATTTCGCGCCGGTAAAGGTTGCTGAAAGCTCCATAGGGCTTCTCATTGGCGCGGTAGAAGTGAAGTCCGCTCACAACCCTTCCTTTACTTATCCTCGATAATGCCGGCCCTGGCGGCTTTCCAGTAGGCGAGCGCAACAGCAGCACCTGCTACACAAAGAAAAGCTGCAAACCACAAGTCCATAGTGGCGGCGTAGGCAGCTACCGCGCCAAGAATTACAGCCGCGCCAAAATGGAAGTGACGTGGGCTCATTTGCAGGCAACCCTTAGGCGATCCAGCGCGGCCCGCTCCCGCTCGTGTTTTGCCTTGGCTTCCAGCTTCATGGATAACCGACATAAAGCGAAAACAGTCGGCCTTCCCTTCGCTTTGCAGATTGCGCACGCCACCAACTCCCGCTCACTATCCGTTGCGGCAGCCAGAAGCTCTTCGGCATCGATGGGTGAAATGCGCATCATCAGATGGATGCAATCCGAAAACAGCCAGATCGGCAACAGCAACGCCGCCGGCGGGAAAAGGCAAAAGTTCATCGCGAACCCGCCAATAAGGCTATTCAACTTTGTCACGCATGCCGTACTGTTGTTGTCCATTGTTCTTCCTATTCTATTGAGAATGTTTCGCAAGATATCGTTGCATAGCGATTGATCAACTCAGCCTGAAGCAACCTCGATTGGTCTCATTTCCGTCATTAAACGCTGAGCAGCGCGTAGGCCGAGATAGCCAGCGGATCTTGGTTAGTGGAGGACGCCTTGAGCTTGCAGAATCGGGAATACAACCATCCCGAACAACAACGCAACGCCATAAGTGATAACAAAACCCTTGGCGATATAGTCCATGAGACGAAAATTATTAGTGCTCATACTCTTTTCCTTGGTCTTCTTCAACTATTGCCCAACGTGCGCCTAGCGGTTTCCCGAAGCGCAAGCGCCATAGACAATTCCAACGGTATATATTCAGCCCCCCCATAATATGAAGCCGCAGGAAGCGCACAAGAGACCTTGGTGCCGCGCGGTAGGGAGACATGGGTCAAAGTACCAAACATCCGCGCTGCCCCCCTGGTTTTGGAACCACGTGGATCGGTGCAGCTGATATTCTGTTCGTCGTAACTGCTGCCGGCGTGGAATACCACATGGAATACCGGCTGAGAGGGCTTCTTGATTGCGATAATGTCTCCGTCGCTAAAAGGCCACGGTCTACGGCGCTGCCGCCAGAGCGTTTCTTCCCAGAAGGCCAGCAAGACGCTCTTTCTGTCAATGTTGAGCCCGTTTGGGTTAATGCCGCTGCGCAGGGTGCGGAGGAAGTCTTCGCCGCATAGCTCAACGGGAAGCCAATGAACTGGCGAATCGGTCGGCCTTGTTACCTTGATATCGGACCTTACGCGAATATTTTGAGCGATGGTCTCTGGCGCTCCATTTAGGAGCGGGAGGCCGACACTGACAGATAGCCAGCCATCCTGGAATGGCTCGACCATGTTTACAGCGAACCGTACGTTGGGCTCATGGCCGGTTCGCGGTAGTCCGCCGCTGCGGATCTCGGCAAGTCGCGTCCCATCTTCTGAGGCAATTTCGATAATGTCGCCAACCCCGAATCCGTAATGCAGCCGACATGCTTTGTCGAAAGCACGATTCTGGATTTCGTGTGCTAGCGATAGTTTGCCCGCCAACGCATCCAAGGAAATTTCCAGAAAGCCCGCGTCGCGTGGTGAGAGATTGCCGGTTTCGGCAGTTCTTTTCAGGATCGAGAGCAGATACTGACCGCGCTCATGGGCCAGATCGACACAACGGTTCCAGACCGCAACGCACCCATCCCACGTCGAATACGCGACAGGAGCAGGGAAAAGTGTGTCGTCATCGACTTCGAAATGAGGAATGCCTGTTAGGGCTGAATGGTTCATAAGTCTTTCCCTATCTAAACAGTGCCAGCCTCAAGGGCGGCCAGGAGGATGGTTAATTCCGACGGGCGGAGTATCCCTGGATCAAGGTGTGCTAAATGGCGCAACTCGCAGGGAGTGCGCGTGCTTCCAATACACCATGTATCATGTACCGTTGAGTCGCACATGCTGCAGAACCCATACTTGACCTTCGCTGGCCGTTCCTTGAGGAAGCCCAGGATTCTGGAAGGATCGTTTGATCGCGGCGGCAGCATCTCCCATGCTTCGGACGGCGATATGGTTACAGGTTTTTCAATGGTCTTTGTCGGAATCCAATCTGCAATTTTGGCTATCTGTGAGCCGTCTGGAGCGTACCAGTGCTTCTTGTCCGGATTCCATCGTGCTCCCAGACTCTTTGCCAAGTCACGTTCGTTGTATGGAACGTCAAGGACAATCACAATCTCTTTTCCTTGGTCTAGCGGCTCGCTTCAAGTGACTTGATCTTCGCCTGGAGCGCCTGCGTCTCTGCGGTCAATTGGAACCCCTTGTCGAACTCGCCTATCACGACACCCAAGAAGGGGATTGCAAGCGCGGCAATCACGATACCAAGCAGGATTGCCTCGCCATGCGACATCTCCATGGCCGGCGACCTCGTGCGACTGAAGGTATGGACGATTCCCCAGATGCCCAGCTTGACCATCGATAGCCCGATCAGGGTGAAGATAACTACAACGGCGACACCCAACGGCCCGGCAGGGTCCCTGATCTCCGCCGGCATCGTGACGTAGCTCACAGGGAGGTAGATCGCCATGCCGGCGCCGAAAATCGCGAGCACGATCATGAAAGCGCGCTCGTACCATGGCGACTTACGCTGCCACCAGTGCCTCGGCGGCGGGTTTCGATGTTCCTGCTCCTTGATGAATTTGGCGATGTGCATGTCTTTCCCGATTAGATGTGAGCTACGTATCGCGCTGCAGCTTCTTCGATAATCAGCGAATCCGCCATGCGAAGGGAGTCGCACTCGGGTATGCCGATTTCAGCAACCAAGCGAGAAGCGATACCGCGAAGGGCGTCACCCTGAAGAACACCTCTCCGACGCCAAGCCAACGCTTCCGCAGCAGCGACTTCGACCTCGTGGTGCGATAGGTTTTGTATCAGCGAATTGGGCGTCATGGCCTTTCCCTTGGGGTCAGCCAGCAGCCCTAGCTCGCGCCAGATTCCGCGCTGCCGACAGCTTGGCGCCGACGGAAACGAAGCCCAGAGTGCAAAACTCCACCACTCCATCGAGTAGTGATGCAGGACCCAGTGCGATACGCCATGCCCATGCACGAGCGCTTGACTCCGGTTTATGAATGGTTGCTTTCATGGATCGAGTCCTTTTCCTGGTCGGTTAGCGCCTAAGACGGATCACGACAGTGAAGTGACCGCAGGCGATTGCAGTGACGGAAGCCAAATGCCGGTCCAGTGGATAGGTCTCGACATCTACCCTCCCATTCGTCGAGAGATCCGTCAGGCGCTGGGCTGCCCCCTCGCCGGCAATAGCGTCCACCAAATGGCCGAGTGCGAAGCGGGACGGGGACGGAATTGACCGCATCCCATTGAAATCCCGAATGTGCGACTTGCCGCCGGACGTCAGGGCTACGTCTATCGCACCTTCCGCTTGCTGCGCGTCCAAATCCTGGAGGAATTTCGATTTGTCAAAAGCGAGTTGCATCTGTGTCTTTCCC
>JAIOHN010000960.1 GCA_019912985.1 Anaerolineae bacterium
CGACATGATTCACCATTACACAAACGGGCAGGTTGGCCGGGACATTTTCGGCAATCAACCAATTATCGTGTTGTGAGGTTGAAGTGAGATGACAATAAAACAAGAACTTGAAGGCGATCAACGATCTGTAAAACCAAACTACGAAACCCTAATCCATGTGCTTGCTTTTTCCGGCAATTCCACACCGATTCGTCGCTTGTGTGAATTGTGGAAAATCAAACCAGTAGAAAACCATGAGGGGTTAATTGTTTGGTCAACACTTCGTAAGTTGGCTCAGATTGCCTATCTCTATAAAACCATGATGGCAGACAGCGAGAATGAAATGGTGATGGACATTGCAGACATCCTTGCTATTGTCCCTGACCTGCCACAGGTTGATGACATATATCAATCCGACCTCAATTATTACTATGTGTCTTTTCACCGTGATCTAAACCGAGATGAAATCAAGCTAATGCGAACTTATGGCATCGAAGTCATAAGAAAAACAACAATTCGTCACCGGTATGCACTTCGTCTGCTTCACAAAGAGGAATAATCCAATGGCTAAATGTGTCTGCGGCTGCGGTCGCAAATTGCGACTAGGTAAAACCGGCGTGGGGTTCGCAACGCCAGCTTGCGTGTAAGGGTGATGCAGCAAGACCCAGACCTGCTGAAGCGGATTGGTGAGGAAAATTTCCAGATCGCAATCAAGGCCCTGGAAGAAAAGGAAAATAAATGAGCTATAAAGGCAAGATCAACCAATACACATGCACAGTCTGCGGTGGTGTCATCACCACTATTGATCGTGATGAAGGTACCACGGCATTCTTTGTCTCATGCTACGCAACACCTGAGTGCCAGGGTCCGATGCGTTCGTCAATGTACCAGGTAGATCAATCTCTGGTGCCGGATCATGAGTGGTACAAACCCACCGGCAAGATACAGAATCGTGCGCTGCGCGAGCATGTTCGCATGGGCGGCCTGCTCATCCGTCCGATCAGGAATGATGGCAAGCCCAAGCCGCCAGAACCGCGCCCAGCAGAGAATCCACCCGGCGGGATAGATAGATAATGAACATTGCTGATGAGGATGTGATCTTCGTCGAAGCCCAGATTGAGAAAGAGAAGCACCGCAGGTCACGGCGCTACGCTCGCTTTGAACAGGTGCGGCGAGGAAACCCCAATAAGCATGCGCGGAAGGTCGCAAAATCTCACTATCGCTTTCACCTTCATACCCATGAGGACTTGCCACCCGTAATGAAGTTTCGCTCCTTTGCAGAGATACGAAAGGGCGTCCCGCGCATTACCTGGTTCCTGCGCCGCTTTCGCGTCTACGATCAGCACAAACAACGCTGGAAGGATTACAGGACTTAACCCCATGAAATATACAATCATATTGGATTACCTCTACACCGAGGATGGTGGTGAATACCATGAGCTTGCCGCACTGCCGGAAGGGGAACATGAGGAAGTTTCAGTTCCTGTGTTGATCGACCTTCAGCGGACGTATTTGCGGACATTAATACAAAATCTTAATGCAAGTGCGCTTATGTATTTGTATTCACCGTCCATAGTCGAGTTCATCCAATTCGAGGCTTTCGAGTCAGAGAGTGATGCCTATACTTTTATCCCAGAGGATCAGCATGTGCGGCTAAAAGTTATTCGGGCACAAATAGTGAACTTTTCATCAACTCTAATAGAGGGTGAGAGTGCCGATTATCGTATTGAGTTTGTTGGCAGAAAGCCAGTGAAAGGCTTCTTGTTTCTGAATACCAGCATGGATGTCATTCTGGAAGCAGTCAAAGGGAAGGATCGAGATGCTTAGCGCAGATGTGCCGGGATTACTCAGAAGAGCGCGAGGACTTTGATGCACTGTACGGCCAGAAGTAATCCGCACACATGGGCTATCATGTAAATAGGTATATTCGTGAGGCACTAGCTATGTTAGTAAAAATCGATACCATCGACCGTGCGGTTCAGGCTGTTTTGATAACCGTCTCAGATTCTAGCAAACGGGTATACCAAACGACCTATGACAAATGGTTCGACTGGTGCCACAATCATAAGATCGCGCCGATCGTTTTGCACCCGGCCAACATCAACCAGTTCCTGATCGATCAGCACGTCACCCGACGCACGCGCCAGCGCCAACTATCCGCCATGCGCGCACTGCTGAAAATCCTGGCTTTGAATCCCAATACACCCGAAGTAAAGCTGGCATACGACATTATGAAAATGGCAAAAATCCCGGTCGATAATCTGGCCGACAGTGAACGTAATCTCAAGGCCCTGCAACCAGGTGACGTGACGAAGATCCTTGATGCCTGGGCAGAAGATACAGTCGTGAGCGTACGTAATCGCGCACTGCTGGCTTTGCTGCTTGCGACTGGCATGCGCCGGTCGGAAGTCGCGGTGATGGAATGGCGAGACATTAACCTTGAAACGAGAACGGCCATTGTGAGACATGGTAAGGGGGATAAGCAGCGTGAAGTGGCGATCGTGGGGGAATATGCAGTCGACGCATTAAGGCAGTGGCAGAGATACCAGAGCCTGGATCGTCGCTTTGTATTTCCGCCGCTGGATAACCAGGGCAACCTGCTCGATGATCATGGCATATCCGGGGACAACGTTTATCGGATCGTCCGGCAGACGCAGAATCTGACCGGTATTGACTTCACGCCACATGACATCCGGCGCACCCTGGCGACTGAACTACTCGCTGAAGGTGCCTCAGTGGCTGATGTGCAAGAACAGCTCGGCCACGCTCACGCGAATACCACGCTGCGCTATGCCAAGGCCGCCGATGCCCAGACCCGCCGGAAGCGCTTCAAAACACGTTACGGGAATTAGGATGAGATAAACATGAACAATAATCTCAAGCATTATCGCGAATGGATACCCATCACCGTTCGCGCATTACGTGGCAATCGTACACAAACCGAGATTGCGCAGGCGGCGGGCATATCCGTATCGTACCTCTCAGATATAGAGGTCGGCAGGACCGAGCCGTCACTTAAGGTTCTGGATGCAATCTTTACGGCCTGTGGCGTGACACTGACACTTAGCTATGAAGACGATAAAGATAACCTTGTAAATGAGTGGATATATGTTCGTCGGGATACCCTGCGCGAGATTGTCAATATGGTGCGTGAAATCGATCCTGATGCGAGTAGCGATTAAGAGAATATCCCATGAATGTAGGTGAGGCGATCCATCAGGCACGGCGCAAACGTAAGTGGTCGTTATCCACTTTAGCTCGTGAAAGTGGGATTTCGCGCGGCTACCTGCATCTTGTTGAGAAAGGGGAAAGCAGTCCGACACTCGACAAGGTAGAATGCCTTGCTGCGCTCATGCCTGAATTATGGGAATACTTACTAGACTTGGAAGATGGTGAAATCTTGATACTGCGGTTATGGCGGCAGCAGGATTACGCTGAGCTACTGCGATTTATTGCGCAACGATTGGAATCAAAAAAGCCCCCGGCCTGAGCCGAGGGCTGTACATCTGTTCGCTTGGTCTTACCTCGTACCTATTGTGCGTACCGTCACATCATAGGCAGCCTCCCGAAGCGTACTTTCATCAACCTTCGATACCTTTATCTTCCCATGAAAATACGGTTCATTTGCGCACCCCACAAAATTAGGGGTTCACCTACATTGACATCAAGTCACTGTCTTGATATACTTTAATCAAGATAGTGACTTGGTAAAGGAGTGGGACATGAAGGGCATCAACGCAATCGCAAAGCATTCACTAAAACTTCACGGAAGCGCAACCGCTGCACTGGGATTGACCTGGCTTCGGCGCATCGACGGTCACCTGGTCGTCATCAATGAAACTATGCACAGGGATGATGAGAGCAAAGACAGCATCCTGCGTGTAGAAATCGTCGGTGATACCTATCCACTGCGCGAGACGCTCTCCGGCATGGGCTACACCTGGGATAAAGCGTTGAGCGTATGGGCATCTGAAGTCCGTATCCCGCGCGGTGAAAAGATGCGCTCACCAGAGGTTCCTGCATCTGAAAACGTGTACGCCAACCGCGAGATGCCTGTCTATGACGCATTTCGGGAGGCAATGTCGGAAGAGTATATGTGGGTGTTCAATGGCGCTCTTCAGTCAGAGCAAGATAATTTGCGGGCTTATGATCGTCTCCGCGTTCTGGTCTACGAACACGCAGTCCTGGCAGGGGATATAGCCTACGATCATCACCTGACCGTCACGATGGAGACCATTGAATCAATCCCTGTTGAAGTTCTGCGCAGTGCAGTTGAGGCGGGCAAGGAACATCCTGGTCGCCACGCGGAAGAAAACAGTAGAGTGGACACGAGCTACTAATTATGGACGAACGCAAGTACCAAAAAACGATTACGAATATCCCCGGCTGGCTGCTGGCCGGGGTTGCGGATTACCAGCAAAAGAATGGCATACAATCCTGGTCGCAGGCAGCGACAATCCTCATGGCAATTGGCTTGTACCGGTCTGGGAATGACCATATAGACGATACTCAACCTTCACTCGGTGGAAGTCTGGACGCTGAAGCAGAGATGTGGGACCTATATAATGACAGTGACTTTGAGGGACAATTCGAGGATTGGATAGTTGACCTGATCGGTCAATCCTGGGGCGGTAAACGTCCCGACGCAGGTAGAAAAGTATCCAGTGATTAGTGGAATCAAAAACACCCGGCACAAAGGCCGGGTGAGAGTTGAACTATTAGAAATTTTCTAATAGTTCATTTTTTTCAGAGTTATGCCGCGCGTTGCAGCGAGAAAGCCTTGTCGCCCTGATGATCCCCCAGGGCTGGTGCTTTCGCGGCCTTGGCAACCCGATACGTGACCGCAGGGCCGATCAGCAGCAGGATGATATTCGCCAGCGGTTCGGCAATCGCATTGAGGAAATTAACCCCAGACTGCAACTGTGTGACGACCCCGCCCATCACGGCCAGTCCATAGATCACCGCAGCGGTAATGACCACAAACTGATAAATTGTCTCAGTCTTGATGTCATTGCCAGGGATGGCCCACTTCAAGGTGTGAATCAACAGGAACGCGATGAAGTTGAGCGCGATCACAGCGCCGCTCAGAAAGTCACCCACGCTGCCGTTGAACTGCCCAATATCCGGCGAAAGATCAATCTCATCCGGCAAGGGCAATGGCTCTGGTGTCACTTCAGCAGTGGGTTCAGGGGTGACGGTCGGTTCTGCGGTGACCTCGGCAGTCGGCTCGGCAGTCTCATCCTGTGCCAGCACAAGAGAGGCACCGCCCAGCAGAACGATCAACAGCAATGAGATAAGGAAAAGCATAGATAGATTTTTCACGTTGGCCTCCTAAGCCGTTTGAATTTGTTGACGAAGTTCTTTAAGAATGCCGATATTGCCCTCATGCAGCGCGGCATCACTCTTTGCCAGCGCGACATCAGTCTTGGCTTCCTGAACATAGAGTTCAGCTCTCTCTTGGCGTTGTTCGGCCTGCTGTTGTCGCATCTCAGCTTGCCGTTGTGCTTTTTCTTCCGCCAGGATGCTCTGGTCAATGATCGCCAGCAATTTACCTCGATCTTCATCCGGCACCGTCTCAAGCCGCAGATAGCGGCTGCTCGCCCAGCCAATCACCTTTTCTTTGATGAGCTGCACCAGGTACCATTCCCCATCTGCTGGCCTGGCAAGCTGCTGCAAAGCGCTGCTGAGTGCTTCAAAAGGAATGTGCTTCACCACACTGCCACCATAGGCAATGCCATCAACCCGTTTACTGGTGACCTTTGGCTCGGCGCGCACATTAACACCCACCCGCTCCAGCGGTTTTGCCAGTCGTAGTTGCCAGGCTGGATCCTCTTTATCCGGCAGGGTTGGCGCAGGTTGTGGTGTGTCGACCAGATACGACGGCCACAATTCCAGCAGATCATTCCATTCGCCAATGTTGCCGGTGTCTTTCCAGTAATCCGGTTTGGCGTTGTGCCAGGTCCACGCCCACACACAGACCGCTTTGTGATGCGCAGGCTTCACCCGCAGGAACCATTGCCACTGCTCGCAGACAACCTTTGCAGCGGTCCATGGCTGGGGTTTCATCGCCTGGCCGACCCATGTCCAATACGGGATCAGTGTGGGGATACCCTTGATCCTTCCCCCGGCGATCCGGTCGATCTCGCGCACCAGGTCAGGGAACTGTTCCTCGATATTCGGCAGCCGGTCCATAAACCATTCCGTCTTGACGACATCCGGAGTCTTGCCCGTGAGTGTGCGGATGCGGTCGATGTACCACTCATCACGAAAGAGGATCCAGTTATCCGAGGTGTCCGCATCGAAGATTTGTGCTTTGGTGGGCCAGTTTTCCGGCTGCAACTTCTCACGATCAATCAGCTCGCGCGGATCACGTCCGGCGGTCATGATCGGGATCATGGCATGGCCGTATTCGTGTGAGGCAAACAGCACGCGGCACCAGCCGTTCATGCGCTGGTCGGCTCGCTCGCCGATTGCGCGCAGCATCCGGTCAAAGTCACCACGCTCGATCTCGTACTTCTCAAAGGAAGCGACCGCGAAACCACCAGGAATAGCGACCCGCAGCTGGTGAGCGTCCGTGAGCTTGATGAACTCGGCATACCATTTGTCCATCGCTTCCCGGCGCGGCCCGGCATCCGGAGCCGGTTCATTGCCGACATTGAACCAGAATTCCTTATTCCCAAAATTGAGCAGCTTCTGAAGGTAAGCCTGTGGGCTGTACTTTTCCCACAGATGACCTTCATCGTTCTCATACTGCCGGTAAATAACAATGCCGTCCCATTCCTGCATCGTTCGCAGGATCCGCATCACGATATTGCCAGGGTCCGATGCGTTCAGGGCATTCATCACCAGCACGGCAGCAGGCTTCCAGGCCCGCAGCGTGCGCAGCAGCTTCTCGCTGTCGCCAACCTCATTGGCGTTGATATGCAGTCCAATTGGGTTAGGGGTCACTTTGTTTTTCCTCTGGTGCAGTAGGTTCTAGGATTTCTTTAGGCATGTAGGTGATACCAGGAGCGGTTCCGGGCTCTTCATCGCTCAAGAGCTGCACCTCCACCATGTCGCGATACACCCAGCCTTGAACAGGTTCCTCTTCGCGGAACTGCCGGACCACGGCATACCAGCCGACCACCGTCGTGTACTGGATGAGCTTCACGACCTCGCCCGAGAAACGCACCTGGTCAATCACATTGCGATCATTCCATACGGGTTGGTAGCAGAGGTGTGCGGTACGCCCCTGGACTGGACGGATGACGGCAATCTTCCAGCGACAATCCTCATCGGGTGGAAACTGGAAGGCGGCCCCGGCCAGCGATGTAGCGCGCTCGCTGGCGAACATTTCAAGGAAGTCAAGCCGTGTCTGGGTCAGTGCCGCAAGGTTGGCCTGCTGCGTCTTCTGGTGCATCTCAGCGTTGGACTGGATCAATGTGTTCACCGTCTTAGCCAGCTGGCTCATAGTATCCGTCAGGCCGGTCACTGCACCCCCAATGCTGTCGATCGTTGTGCGCAGAGCGAGGTAGTTATCCTCGGCAGCGTCTTCCATCTTGCCGACCGTGGTTTCCAGCGCCTGGCGCGTGGTGACCGTTTCATTGCGGATCATGCGCAGTTCCTTGATCGTTTCGCCATCCGCTTCCTTATCCTTGGTCAGGTAGCGCACCACTGCCGTTCCAAAAAAAAGTGCCGCTAGAATGACGAGCAGCACCAGGATGGTGATCGCGAGTGGCCCCAGTGTCACCAATCGCTCGACCAGATCAACAGCTTTTTCTGCTTGTTGGATAACTTCCGTTTCTGGCATCAGTCTCCCTTACTACATATCTGGCGATAATTCACAGCCTGTTGCAGCAATGTATCCGCCACCCTCTTCTGACAATCGCACGATATACACATCGCCTCGGATGGTTGACCATCCTTCCGCAAACACTTCAGCCATTCTGCCGTCGAACACATCATCCGTGTTCAAATACACAAGGGTCCCAATTTCATAATCTGGGCATTCCTGCAATTGACTTTGCCGTGAGACAAGCACAATCACGACCAACGCCAAGAGAGCGATGATAAGAAGAAGTCGCTTAACCATCTGATTTACCTCATGAGAAGACGCTAATGGATTGGATAGTTTCGTACAGTTCAACCGTGGCTTCGACTTCGCCCTGCCCCCCGTCGCATGTCACTTCAACTTCGTGCAGCTGTTGCAGCGTACTCAGGTTGATCTGGTCGGCGATGTCAATAACTTCATCGACCGCTGTGCCGCCCACGCCCCACGGTCCACCAAGCGCGGCAGTGTAATCCACGCCGTTCACGGCGATCCGGACCGTATCAGGGTACTCGCTGTCATCCACAATCCCGTAATCCAGGTCAGCTGCCGGAATGACATGCGTATGAG
>JAIOHN010000961.1 GCA_019912985.1 Anaerolineae bacterium
GAACCAGCCTTCGCTCAATACTTCTGTCTCAGCGGCGACCCCTATCAGGTGCTGCTGGAACTATCGCTGTTGAATAATTACGAGCTGCGCGCCCTTATCGCCCGACGCCGATTTGGTTAGACCGCGTTGCTGACCTCACGCCTGTCGTCGCACGCCCATTGATGGCTGCTGGTGGCCTTTTTGCTGCTGGGGGCAGCGCTGCGCTTCAACGACCTGGGTGAGATGCGCGATCTGCTCGATTACGACGAGGCCTACAACGGCCTCGATGCCCTCTCGCTGCTGGAAATTCCCCGTTTCACCCCTTTTTTTGAGGCCAACAATGGGCGCGAAAGCCTGTGGATGTACCTGCTGGCTCCGGCGCTGGAGCTGTGGGGCGCGCAGCCATTCACCCTGCGTTTCGTCGCGGCGTGTATGGGCATCCTGACACTGGCGGCGGTTTATGCGCTGGCACGTGAACTCGCCGGGTCACGCGCGGCGCTCTGGTCCAGCGGCGCACTGGCGGTGCTTTACTGGCACGTGCATCTCAGCCATCTGGCATTTCGCGCGCTGCTCTATCCGCTCATCGGCACACTGGCAATTGCCCTGCTGCTGCGCGCACAGCGCTTCAATCGTGGCTGGATCGGGGCCGGATTCATGAGCGGGCTGCTGCTCTACACCTATTTTGGCGCGCGTCTGTGGGTACTGCTGGCGGGATTGCTGCTGATGTGGTGGTGGATTCGCGTGCCACAACAGCGTCGAGGGATCACACGCGCACTGGCAGTGATGGTCATCACAGCGCTGCCGCTGGCCCTTTACACCCTGCAAAATCCGGATGCCGCCCTGGGTCGCGTGGGCGATCAGGCCACGCTTGATGTGCCAGCCATTCTGGAATCAGCCCGTCTGTGGCTGAATGCCTGGCTGTTCCAAGGATCCACCTATGCCTTTCACAACCCGATTGGCCGCCCGATTCTCGATCTGCCGCTGGCGCTGTTGGTCGTGGCAGGATTGGCCGCACTAATTATCCAACGTAATCGTCGAGCAGGTGTCTTCATTGGAGTGCTGGCGTTACTGGCACTGCTGCCATCGCTGTTGAGCCTGGATGCCCCGCACTTTTTACGTGCGATTGGGCTGGTGATTCCGGTGGCGCTGGTGGCTGGAATCGGCGCGGAGCAGTGGCTGCGAGTCTTCCACAGATGGCGCATGCCATTGCGAACTCGCTTGCTGCCGCTGGCCCTGATTCTCGTGTCCGCAGGAATCACCTACCACGATTTCAGCACCTGGGCGCGCGATTTTGAGCCGCCCGGCGGTAATGGCTACAAACTGGCTCACACCAACGCCCTGGTAGCAGCCCTATCTGACGACCAGCCGCTGTACCTCTACAACGTCACCCTGGATGATCCGGTGCTGCGTTTCATGCTTGCACCTTATCATCCAACCACGCTGCCGCTGTTCAACTTTCCGAACTGCACCGCCGGGCCAGATGGCGCTTTTCGCTATCTCGCGCCACTGGATTACACACCGCACCCTGACGATCCGGCAGCACAGTGGGCGCAAACTCGCCTGCTGCTGCGCGATTTATCCGGTCAACCAGCAGGATTCGGCTACAGCCTCTATCAGGCCGAGTCACCTCCGGTGATTAAATCTCCGTCCCTGGGGGATGGCTTGCAGGCCGACCTGTTGAATTTCGCAGATGACCATGCCCAACCCGGCGACACACTGGATATTTCCATACGCTTCCGTGCGGCAGCCGATCTCAACCAGCCTTATACGGCCTTTATCCACCTGACACGCGAAGGGCAATTGATCGCGCAAACCGATGTCCCGATTTGCCCGGATTATCCGACGGACCAGTGGCAAACCGGGCAAGCGGCCAATCAAACTTGCACGCTCACGCTGCCAGATGACCTGGCGACAGGTGATTACGCCCTGATCATCGGTGCCTATGACAGCCAGTCCCTGCAACCTGCGGGCGAAGCAGTCACAGTCGGCACCATTACCGTCGAATAATACAAAAATGGCTTAGCTGTTTGCGCTGTCGCGCCACTTCACCAGCTTCTCAACCAGATCAAAGTTCCAGGGATCACCCAGGCCGATAATCAGGTGCTGTGCGCCGACTTCCGTGTAGGCGTCGAGGTTATCCGGGATGTCGTCAGCGCCGACCGAAACCGTGCGCTCGATTTCAGATGGGTCGCGCCCGACTTCCTCACACCACTGATTGAGGATATTATTTTTGTGCTGCCACTTCTCCGGCGGGCCGAAGGTGTTCCACAAGTCGGCATACTGCGCCACCAGTTTAAGCGTCACTTTTTCACCGCCGCCGCCGATGAGGATGGGAATCGGATTGCGCACAGGAGAGGGTATTTCCTTCGTCATGCGTTCCTTGATGATCGGCAGTGACTCGCCCAGCTCACGCAGGCGGCTGGCGGCAGTGCCAAACTCATAGCCGTACTCCTCATAATCACGCTCGAACCAGCCCGCGCCGATGCCCAAAATCAGCCGCCCACCGCTGATGTGATCGACGGTTTTCGCCATGTGAGTCAGCAGCGCCGGATTGCGATAGGTGTTGCAGGTGACCAGACAGCCCACCTCAGCACGTGTGGTGAGGGTCGCCATGGCGGTCAGCATGGTCCAGCCTTCAAAATGGTTGCCGTCTTTATCGCCATAGAGTGGAAAAAAGTGATCCCAATCCCAGATGCTATCGACACCAATTGCTTCTACCCGGCGTACAGCGTCTGCAAAAGAGGCGTAGGTCGTCTGCTGTGGGTGCAGCTGCACCCCGACACGGAATTTCGTCATGAGGATGTCCTTATAAGTGGTTTTTACTTCGTTAAACGAAGTCTAACGCGAACACGAACGACCTGCTACTCAACTTTCTGCTAGGTACACAGTCAGCATTTACCTGCTGACCGATCCAAAATTCGCTATAATTAGGGTGATTGAGTAGATGGGTATTATCATGGCTGACGCAATTATTTTGACTATCCCTGAAGATATTTCCTCGCGCGCCCGGCAGATTGCGGAAACCACCGCACAGCCTGTTGAGCAGGTTTTGCTCGAGCATCTCAAGTCACTGACCTCACCACTGCCGACCTTACCGCCTGAAGAGCAGGCCGAACTGGATGCGCATGCCCATCTCTCGGATGATGCCCTGTGGACGATTGCCCGTGAGCAGATGCCAGATGAGATCCAGGCTAGAGCTCACGCACTGATGAGCCAGAATTCCCACAGCGCTCTTACGGATGAAGAACGAGCGGAACTTGAACTTTTGACTGCACGGAGCGATCGACTCATGCTGCGCAAAGCGGAAGCGGCCACAATTTTGCGGCAACGGGGTCATTCGTTTTCCCAACAGGACTTCATGCCGCTTCATGAGTGAACTTTCATGGCATGAGATAAGACAGCTTGTGTACGAACGAGCGCATGGGTGTTGTGAATACTGCCAAACTGCCGAAGCAAATACAGGGCAGACCAGCAGTCGCTCTCGACTTGAGCCATCCTCATACACGCTCAAGCAAATAAATGCGGGGATGAAGCCCACCCTGAAACACGCGCAGTTCGGATACACTCCGCCATTGGCATGATAGATCGCGCAGCGTCTGCTCCATCAACGTGATTTCATGGGTGATGAAAACGGCGCGTGCGCCAGGAGCGGCCACACGCGCTGCCTCAGCCAGCACCGCCGGGTACAGCTCCAGGTTCGCCTCGTGTGAGCCAACCAACTGCCCCCAGGGCAAATCCGCGCAAATGACATCCAGACTGGCATCCGGCAGTTGTAACTGCGTCGCATCCATCACCAGCACATCGGCCTGCTGGCTCAATCCAGCCGCCAGCAAGTTATCCTGCGCGCAACGCAGCGCGATCGGATCGGTATCGCAACCGCCGATGATGTCGACTGGCGCGCGACGCAGCCGTTCGATAAGCAGTGTGCCACTGCCGCACATGATGTTAAACACGCGGTCATCGGGCTGCGGGGCAGTCATCTCGATCATAGACGCGGCGATGGTTGCATTGAGCGCCCCTTCCATATCGCACACACGCCAATCGCGTGCCGAGAGCGGACGCGGTGACAGCCGCACCAACACTTCCCAGCCATCGGGATAAATATCGGCCTTGCGCACCCGCAGCAGCAAATCGGCCTCATCCTCGTTATAAATCAGTCCCGTTGCGTCTGTGATTTCGTCACGGATGCGGCGAAACACGGATGAGTTGCTGCCAGCGGCGGCAATGCGAAAAGTCTGAAAGGTGCCGCCGGGATGCATACTGCGCACTGTGCTGATCTGCTTGAGCAGCGTGGTGAAATGCTGGTGACCCAACAGCGCCTGCGGGCGCGGAATAGGGTAATGAGCAGCCAGATAGACCGCGACACTCTGATGAAGGTCCAGCAGCGCGTTGAGATCGCCATCATAGCCGAACGGGATTTCCTCGCGCCGGGACTTGTGGATGACGTGTACGTGATCCGGCAGCAAACGATGTAGTTCGTCCTCAGCATAGGGCTTGAGTCCGGTAACGACTTCAGCCTCGCACAGATAGCGCGGGGCGGACGGTGACACAGGTGATTTTGAATGGCGGGATTTTGATTTCGGCATAGTCTCCGCATTATACTTGTCAACGACAGCAGCACAAAGATCGCACTTAAGGCACATCCTAAACATGAACCAGGAATTACTGAGCGGTGAACGAGTCTGGCTCGGGGCACTGACTGCGGATGATGCAGAGATCATCGCCCGATGGGAGCAGGATACCGAATTTCTGCGCCTGCTGGATTCATCGCCTGCACAGGGCCGTACTGCTGACCAGATCACCCGCTGGATCGACGCCGATCAGAAGTCAACCAATAATTTTCTGTTTGGCATTCGCCTGCTGGACACGGACGAATTGATCGGCTGGCTGGAATTAGACGGCGTGCAGTGGACTCATGGCACATCCAGCATTGGCATCGGCATCGGCAACAGCAATTATCGCGGCCTGGGTTATGGCGCGGAAGCCATGCGGCTTGCCCTGCGCTTCGCCTTTCATGAATTGAACCTACATCGTGTCCACCTGACGGTATTCAGCTACAACCAGCGCGCCATCCGCCTCTACGAAAAGTTGGGCTTCCAGCACGAGGGCGCTTACCGCGAACACCTGGAACGTGACGGCCAGCGTTATGATATGCTGCTTTACGGCCTGCTGCGGCGCGAATGGGAGGCTCGCCGCGCTTCATCCTGAGCTTGTCATATCGGGCTTAGACAACCCCACCTACCGGGTGTACAATAACCCACCGCTAGAACCAAACTCGCAGGAGCATCACATGAGTGATACACAAGAGCAGGATTCCCCGCTGCTGGTGGTGAATGACGTCTCGTATAAATATGGCTCATTCAGCGCCCTGAGCAACGTTTCGTTTGAATCCGAACCCGGGGAGATGATCGCACTCGTAGGCCGCAACGGGGCAGGAAAATCAACCCTGCTGCGCTGCATCGCCGGGTGGACCCAGGTGACCCAGGGCGATGTCCAGATTCTGGGCCGGTCGATTATCCAGAATGAGCAGTTCGTGCGCGAGAACGTCGTGCTGCTGCCGGATACACCGCCCTTTTACGATGAACTGACCGCCTGGGAGCATCTACAATTCAACGCCCAGGCACATGGCTGGAGCAACTGGGAGGACGAGGCCGAGGACTTGCTGGACCGTTACGGCCTGCTTGCCAACCGCGACGCCTTCCCCTTCGCCTTTTCCCGTGGCATGCGGTATAAGCTGGCGTTGTGCATGGCGTTGCTGGTGGAGCCGAAAGTGCTGTTATTGGATGAGCCGCTTGGCCCACTCGACCCGGTTTCTGCCGACGAGCTGTGGGAAGAGATGAACAAGCACCGCAACGAAGGCATGACCATCGTCCTCAGCAGCCATCAGCTCCCCCAGGAAGCACACCCGGATCGCTACCTCATCATGGAAGGTGGCGAGATCATCTCCGGCGGATCACCGGAAGACCTCCGCAAAAAGCTGAAGATCGAAGGGTATCTGTCACTGGATGCGCTGCTGCGCGGCGCGATCAAGTCACGAAAGGCCAAGCAGCCACATGGTGCATGATCTGCGCGCGCTCGGCTGGCTGCGCTGGAAACAGTTCAAGCTCGGCGCGGTCTACTGGCTGCGTGTGCTGGGCTACCAGCCGAACCAAAATTCGTTTCTACAAAATATGTACGTGGTCTACCTGCTGGCGATCGGCGCGTTCTGGGTGTTCGCCATGTGGGCCTACAGTTTCGATGCTGTGACCGGCCTGGGGAACCTGCTGGGCGAGAATAGTCCCGGCACGTTGATCGCCATGATCAACATTATTCCGCCTCTGGTGCTGCTTGTTCAAATCTATGTGATGATCAACGCGCTGCGCAGCACCCCGCTGAAGCTCTCATTTTCCGATATGGCCTACGTTGCCGGATCGCCTATGTCACGTGCCGCACCAGTAATTCTCGGCTTCCTGCGTCAGGTGCTGACCCGCTGGCTGATTTTGGGTGTGCCGTTCGCGCTGTTTGCGGTGATGGTGGTCAATCCTTTCACAGAGCACGCCGATGCCAGCACGACTCTGCGCGCATTGGGGGTGATGCTGCCGCTGGTCGTCATCACCTGGGGCATGGCCTGGGTGCTCGGCGTTTTAAGGCTGGTCTATCCAGCCATCCGGCGCTGGCGCTACATCTGGGTGCTGCCGCTGCTGCTGCTTGGTCTGGCATGGGTCGCACCTGATCTGGTGTACTGGCCGGGCCGCGCCGCGGTTCTGGTGCTGTATAACGCGGAACCGATCTGGCTGTGGCCTGCGCTCATCCTGCTGGCTGCGGGGCTTGTGGCGCTGTTTATCTGGCAGGGCGACCACATCAACATGATTCAAGCCGTCGATGAAAGCCAGCTTTACGCCCGCATTCAAAAACTGGGCATCCTGGCATGGCGGCAGGCTGATCTGCAAATGCGCATCCGGATGCAAAGCGCGCAGGCCAGCCGCAAGCCTTTCCTGCGTTTGCCACGTGTTTATGGCTGGCAGACCCTGACCACCCGCGCAGCAGTCTCCTATATCCGGCATCCATTCATGCTGTTACTGTCTGTCGTGTGGGGCGCGGCGATTGCGCAGGCCGGTGTCTGGATTATCGCCAACAATCTGCCGGTGCAGTTATGGATTGGCTGGCTGCTGGTGATAGGAATCGCGCCACCCGTGGGGCTGCTTTACGTGTTCCGCATTGATGTCGAGGAGCGTTTTCTGCGCCAGTTCTTGCCTTTCAATGGCTTCCAACTGCTGATGGCAGACATCGTGCTGCCCTATATCGCGGTGGTGGTCGGCGCGGGACTAGTGTGGGCTGTGCAGGGCTTCGACCCGGCGATCACCATGAGTGGGCTGATCTTCATCCCACTGCTGGCATTGATGCTGGCGCTGTGTGGCGCGTATGCGGTGACGACGACGCGGGTACTGCAAACCCGCTTGCTCTCCACCGGCCTGAGTTTTGGTCTGCCAATTGTGGCCGGGGTTGTGACCGGTTCGCCACTTGCCGCCCTGGTAGTGGCGCTGCTGGCGATCAGCACACTCATCGGCCTGGTGATCCAGAACGCATAATGCAGGATTACCGATAAAAATTAGATTAAGGAGATTTCAGGATGACCGAAACACGACGGCTTTCCACTTCCACCTGGAGCCTGCACCGCACGATTGGTATCACCTATCCGGACGCACCTGGCGCGGTGTCACGGCAGGCCGAACCCACTTACGGCACGGGTAGTCTATCGC
>JAIOHN010000962.1 GCA_019912985.1 Anaerolineae bacterium
ATTCCCAACGGCTATGGCAACGGCTCTGATGACCCGCTGCTGTCGCAGGCTTCGGCGCATTATGGCGGGCAGGATTTCACGGCTTCGTTTACCGCGCCTGCTGATGGCGTCATCAGCGAAGTGCGCGCGCCGCACATTGGCAGCCTGGAGGATGACGGCACCGAAACGACTATTCGGGTCGCGATTCTGGAAGATCCCTCTACAGCGATACTGGCGGAAGCGACCTTAACCGATCCGTTTAGCCGTGACTCGCACATCCTCGGCAGCGCTTACGATATTGCGTTCGATAACCCGGTCGCGGTGAGTGCTGGCGGGCGTTATTTCCTGCAATTCCAGATTTTGAGCGGGACGACCCTGGTCACCGCCGGGGAAGTCGTCTCGCAAGAGGGTGCGTGGGACGATGCCATCCCCTATACCGTATGTACGCTGCCTTTTGGTGTGACGCTGGCGGATGATCCACCGCCTGGGCTGCAAAATGCCGATAACTGCAACGGGCGCAATGCCTGGTCGGCGCTGTTGAATGGGTACGAGATGCAGTTGGCATGGGAAGATGAGCCGATCAAACGTGACCGCCTCATCCGGGCGTTGGACACCAGCGAATACCTGACCATCAGCAGCAATCGCTTCTACGACTCAGAGAACCGCATCCCCATCCGCTGGCCGATGACCAACCGCTATTATGATGCGCTGTTCAGCGGTCAACTGGGCTATGAACTGGTTGAAGTGTTCCAGGAAACCTTTGAACTGGGGCCGTTGAAAGTCTCCGACCAGTATCTGCCGATTTATGATGCGCCAGAGTGGTTCAACGAATTCGAGGCTGAAGAAGCCTTCCATGTTTACGATCATCCGGTGGTGTTCATCTTCCGTAAAGCGGCGGATTATGACCCGGAGCAGGTGATTTCAGTGCTGGATGATGTGCCGATGAACCGCATCGGCGCAGCCGGACTCACGCCTACCGAAAATTGTCCTGATGTATTCCTGCGGGCAGGCGGTGGCGGCTGTGATACAACGATTGTCGATACGGTCACGATGTCCGCGCCGGAAGCCTCGATCGCACCCACCCAGCTCCAACTCACGACTGAACGGCGCGAGGTGCAATATGAGGGTGGCACTTGGTCATCGCTGTTCGATACCAGCAGTCCGATCAATGCCCAGCCGGTGCTGACTGTCGTGGCATGGTGGCTGGCGATTGTCAGCCTGGGGCTGGCCGTGTGGCCGTTGTTATTTGTGCTGTTCCCCATGTTGGCTGATCGAGGTTATGGGATTGCCAAAATGGCGGGACTGCTGGTGGTGGGCTGGAGCGCCTGGTTTGCTGCGAGTGCCAATATCCCGCTGTGGTCGCAGGTGGGTATTGCCGCCATTCTG
This sequence comes from Anaerolineae bacterium, assembly GCA_019912985.1. Taxonomy (GTDB): domain Bacteria; phylum Chloroflexota; class Anaerolineae; order Aggregatilineales; family Phototrophicaceae; genus JAIOHN01. The sequence continues at coordinate 1,366 of JAIOHN010000962.1, forward strand.
GTTGTGTTGGCCCTGCTGAGCCTGCTCATGCTGGTACGCCACCGTCAGCAATTCGCTGTTTACGTGCGTCGCCACTGGCGTATGTTGATCGGCATCGAGGTTGTTACGCTGGTGGCGTTTCTGGCGTTCCTGGCGGTTCGTCTCACCAATCCTGACCTGTGGCATCCGAGCTTTGGTGGCGAAAAACCGATGGATTTCGCCTATTTCAATGGGGTGTTGCGCAGCACCATCTTCCCGGCGATTGACCCCTGGTACGCTGGGGGTTATCTCAACTACTATTATTTTGGCTTTGTGCTGGTAGGCAGCCCGGTGCTGCTGCTGGGCGTGGTGCCATCGGTGGCGTATAACCTGATCGTGCCGACCCTGTATGCCCTGACCGGGATCGGTGCGTTCAGCGTGGCGTTCAACGTGGTTGGTCACCTCCGCGAAAAAGTGCGCAGTGAAGACGGTGAGCGGATGGGCTGGCAGCGCCTGGGAAACCCCTGGGTAGCGGGAATCGCCGCGCTGCTGCTGGCAGTCGTTTTCGGCAATCTGGATACGCCGCGTGTGTTTGGAACCGGCGTGGCACAGCTCGGCGGCTATACGCAGCCGGTCGGGTTGGATCAGTTTTTGACCGACGAATACGTCCGTGACAATGGCATTCTCACGGCAGAAGCGCAGTTTGACCTCCTCAATCGCGCCCAGCAGAACAGCTTCTCCGACCGGTTGCGTTATGAACTGAATAATTCCTCGGAGCTGGTGACCAGTCTGGTGCGCGGTTTTGGCCGCTTGCTCAATGGGGAATCGCTGCCGATTGCCAGCAACCGCTGGTTCTGGGCACCAACGCGCGTCCTGAGCGAAACGCCAGGGGTAGAAGGGAATGCCATCACCGAGATGCCGTATTTCACCTTCCTCTATGGTGATCTCCATGCGCACATGATCGCCATGCCGATGCTGCTGCTGATTATGGTGTTTGTCCTGCATGAAGTGCTGGCCGCTGGCCGGGATAAACGCAGCGGCATCGCGCAATTTTTCGCGCTGGCGCTGGGGGCGCTCACGGTGGGGCTGCTGCGGGCGGTGAATACCTGGGACTGGCCGACGTTTATGCTCCTCAGTGTGGCAGGATTAAGTTTTGGCTGGTGGCTCAACTGGCGGCATTTCAGCCGCCGCTCTTTGTGGAACTTTTTGCTGCGTATCGGCGGGTTTGTCGCACTCAGCTTTGTGTTCACGCTGCCCTTTATCACCTGGTATGCCACCATCTATGGCAGCGTAAACCTGTGGGAAGGTGGGAAAACACCGCTGTGGGCCTACTTCGATATTCACGGCGTCTTTATCTTCCTGCTGTTCTCGCTGCTGGTATGGGATACAAGCCGCTGGCTGCGTAGTGTGTATGTGCGTTCGCTGCGCGGCACCGGGCTGCTGCTGGCTGGCTTGCTGGTGCTGGTGCTTGGGTTGCTGGCGATTGCTGTGGTGGCCGCCATCATCGAGTATCAGGTGGCGTTGGTGGCGCTGCCGCTGCTGCTGTGGATTGTGCTGCTTTTTTTCCGGCAGGGCCAGAGCCGCGAGATGCAGTTCGTGCTGGCGCTGGCCGGGCTTGCGCTGGGGCTGACGCTGGGCGTTGAGGTGATCGTGATCGGCGGGGATATTGGCCGCCAAAACACCGTGTTTAAGTACTATATTGAAGCCTGGCTGTTGTTCAGCGTCGTGGGCGGTGTGGCTTTCGCCTGGTTGGTGAATCATGCGGAAAGGTGGTCGGGATGGCTGCGTACCAGTTGGTACAGCATCGCGAGTTTGCTGGCGCTGGTGGCGCTGCTATATCCGGTGATGGCGACCCGCGCCAAGTCATTGGAGCGGATGGCCCCCGATATGCCGGTCACGCTCAATGGCATGGATTATATGCAGTATGCTGAACAGGGCGAGAACAATGTCTGGTTCCCGCTGGTCGATGATTACAAGATGATTCGCTGGTTGCAAGAGAATGTCGAAGGCACGCCAGTGATTATCGAAACGCAAAGCTGGCGCGAATATCTCTGGGGCGGGCGAGTCTCGATCTATACCGGGCTGCCATCGGTGCTGGGCTGGCGCTTCCATCAGACTCAGCAGCGCACCCTGGATTCGCTGCTGCAACTGGTGAACCAGCGGCGCGCAAATATCAGCGGCTTTTATGCCACGACCGATGTGGAGACTGCCTGGGACGTCATCCGCTACTATCATATCGAGTATGTGATTGTCGGCGGCTTAGAACGGGCTTACTTCACGCCGGAAAGCCTGGAGAAGTTTGAAACGATGGTGGACCAGGGACTGCTGGAAAAAGTGTACGAAGAAGGCCAGTCCACTGTGTATAAAGTGATAGCGAATACTGATTCGATGCAAGTGGCCGGGGTTATGAATTGATTTTTAACTGGTTGGTTCGTGAAGGCTGGATCGTTTTAACCTGGTGGCTGCTGGTGACCGCTGCCGGGGTCGCGGTGTATCCGTTTTTGACCCGGCTGCTGAGCGGTCTGCCGGATAAAGGCTATACGCTGGCGCGGGTGGCTGGTGTGCTGGTGGTCAGCTTTGTATTCTGGCTGCTGGCGACCCTGGGCTTTTTGCGCAACACCTCCGGCGGCATCCTGCTGGCGTGGTTGATTGTGCTGGTCGGCGGGCTGGTGTTTTACTGGCGCGGCCCCCGGCTCGATTGGCAGGCATGGTGGCGCGAAAATCGTTCGGTCATCATCGTGGGCGAAATCCTGTTTCTGCTGCTGTTGTTCGGCTGGGCATTCTACCGGGCAAACATCAACGAGACTTTTACCACCGAAAAGCCGATGGAACTGATGATGATGAGCAGCGTCATACGCAGCGAGGTCTTCCCGCCGAATGATGGCTGGCTCGCCGGGTATGCCATCAGCTACTACTACTTTGGTTATGTGATGGCCGCGATGCTGGCAATGGTCAGCGGTGTGAGCAGCTCGATGGGCTTCAGCATGATGATCGCGCTGCTGTTCGCGCTGACCGGGCTGACCGCATTTGGGGTGGTCTACAACCTGGTGCGGTCACGTTATCCGAGCGAGAGTGTGATGTTTCGTGCGCCGCTGCTGGCGGGGCTGCTCGGCACGATTTTTGTCGTGCTGCTTGGCAATTTCCAGATGCCGTTGATCGAACTGCCGTACCAGACACGAACAGCATCCGATGCTTACCTGAGTTTTTGGGGGCAGGATCAGCGCTTCGAGGCCAAGCCGCCGCTGCCGGATAGTCAAACAGTGGACCCTTCGCAGTGGGATCACTGGTGGTGGTTCCGTGCCAGCCGTGTCGTGACGGACACGGATTTGAATGGCACTCTAATTGGTATCCAGCCGATTGATGAGTTTCCGCAGTTTAGCTTTCTGTTGTCGGATATGCATCCGCATGTACTGGCGCTGCCGTTTGCCGTGCTGGCGCTTGGGTTAGCGCTCAAT
>JAIOHN010000963.1 GCA_019912985.1 Anaerolineae bacterium
CCTTCGCGTACAGCATAGGGATCGTAATCGTCGTAGGCGGGAGGGCCTTGCAAGGGTGCTTCATAGGAGGGTGCCTGATCATAACCGTAGGCAGGCTGCTCTGGTTGTGGCTCGTAGTAGGGTGCGGGTGCTTCTGGAGAAGGCGCGGCAGGCTCTTGCTGGCGCGCATATGGGCTGGCGGGAGGTGCGGCGGCAGGCTGTTGACCACCAGCCACTTCATAGGCCAGGGTGACTGTCTCACCCAGCCCGACCATATCACCGTTATTCAGCGGCTTGGCACCGGTCAGACGCTGACCGTTAATAAACGTCCCATTGGTGGAACCGAGATCTTCGAGCGTAAACCCACCCGCGCCGCGCGTCAGGCGCATGTGATGACGGCTCACCTCAGGGTCATTGATGACAATGTCATTGGTAATGTCCCTGCCAACGGTGATAATGTCTTTGTTCAGCTCGTAGGTTTGGTTAGGCTGCGGTCCACGGCGGACGACGAGCCGGAAGCTGTCGTTCCCCTGCATAGCATGTCCTCCTCAAGCGGTGATAAGGCCCCTGGTATTCCATAATAGCACAGGAGTATAGTGACTTAAACATACGCTGTCAACTTACCGTGCCAACGCTTACTATACGCTTGCAATGCTGCTAAAACCATGCCTTTTCCCGTGTCTACTCGATGTTGTAATTCGCTAGCAAGCCACCCACAAAAGGCGCTTTGCCGTTCGCCATTGATGATTACATCCCAGAGTCGTGTAACTTTGCACTAACCTTCGGGCGTTATCGCAGAGGGATTCCTGGTCAGCATGGACGCGCAGGTCTGCTTGACAACGGGCCAGCTTATGGCTTATGCTGATTTCGTCAAACTTCGCTGTTAAGACATTGATTTGCAATAATGTTGTCAGTCATTACCGGCACTGATCAAACGTGCCGAAATTTGGAAGCGAGAATATCATGAACGTGCAAATCCCAAGGCATGTCTGGATTGAAATGCTCGACACCGCAGAACGCGATGCTTGTGATGTGATTATCGAAATGGAGTCGCTCACGGTCTATACCGCTATGTTTGTGACGTTTGATTACTTACGTCGCCAGATGGACCTGAGCCACGCCATCAGCCAACAGTTCCCCGATACTCCTGCGGTACGTTATGTCGCCATCGAAACACCCCATATCCTGGTTGAAAAGCTGGAACGCGAAACAATCGAGGACACGATCGACAACCTGCTGGCATTGGATGTCTTTGAAGGGTTTTTTACCCAGGTCACTGAAGACGAAGAGCAGCAAGAACATTTCCCCAACGGCAATGGAAAACGCGCCACGACCGAAGTCGCCGCTGTAGTCATTTCCGATGTTCTCAGCGTCGAAGGCGATTGATACAATAGGGTAATCAGTCGTCAGCCGCCGGTCGCAGGAGGATTGGCGCACACAGTCAGTCGGAGACAATCGAATAATGCCAGAAGAACGCTACGAAGACAGCAAACTGTACCGTATTCGTCATTCGACCGCGCATGTCATGGCCGAGGCCATGTTGGAACGCTTTCCCGAAGCGAAAATTGCCATAGGCCCACCCATTGAAGATGGTTTTTACTATGACTTCGACCTTCCGGAATCCCTCACCGAAGAGGACATGAAGTGGGTCGAAAAGCGCATGAAAAAAATCCTGGGTAGAAACCATGCCTTTACCTGCCGCGAGGTGACGCCTGACGAAGCACGAGAGGTTTTTAAAGACCAGCCTTATAAACTGGAATTGATTAACGATCTTGTGAGCGGGCGTGTAGACGAAAACGGGAACCAGATCGCGGAACCCGCAGAGCGCATCACGATCTATCAGCAGGACACTTTTGTTGACCTGTGCCGTGGGCCGCATGTGGGCAGCACAAAAGAGATTAACCCCAAAGCGATCAGCATCACCTTTAAGCCACCGGCAGGAGCTTACTGGCGCGGCGACGAAAATCGCGAGCAGTTGACCCGCATCTACGGCACGGCCTGGGAGACACCCGAGGATCTTCAGGATTACCTCCACCTGCTGGAGGAAGCCAAGCGGCGCGATCACCGTATTATCGGCGAACAGCTCGACCTGTTCACCATCAGCCCATTGGTGGGCAAGGGCCTGCCACTGTGGAAGCCCAAAGGCGCAACCCTGCGTGATACGCTGGAGCGCTGGCTGCGAGAGACACAGATCGACAACGGCTATTTGCCCGTGGTGACACCACACATCGGCAACCTGGAGCTGTATAAGACCTCCGGCCACTATCCTTATTACAAGGACAGCCAGTATGCGCCGATTGAAGTTGATGACGACGCCTTCCTGCTGAAGCCGATGAACTGCCCGCATCACATCATGATCTACAAGAGTGATCTTCACTCCTATCGTGATCTGCCGGTGCGCCTGGCCGAGTTCGGCACTGTTTATCGCTATGAGCAGTCCGGCGAACTGAACGGCCTGACGCGTGTGCGCGGCTTCACTGTCGATGACGCGCATCTGTTCGTGACGCCAGAGCAGCTGCTGGGCGAATTCAAGGATGTGGTGCGCCTGATCCAGAACATCTTCAACTCACTTGGTCTGGTCGATTTCCGCGCCCGTGTCGGCACACGTGACCCGAAGAGCGATAAGTACGTAGGCGAGGATCATCTGTGGCAGCAGGCTACCGAAGCGATCATCCAGGCATGTTCCGAGTTGGGACTGCCCTATGTGGTCGAAGAAGGTGAAGCCGCCTTCTATGGCCCCAAGCTGGACTTCCTGGTGCGCGACGTACTCAAGCGCGAGTGGCAGCTTGGTACGGTGCAGGTGGACTACAACCTGCCTGAGCGCTTTGACCTTGAATATGTCGCCAGCGACAACACCCGCCAGCGCCCGGTGATGATCCACCGCGCCCCCTTCGGCAGTATGGAGCGTTTTATCGGCATCCTGATCGAGCATTTCGCGGGTGCGTTCCCGGTATGGCTGGCCCCGGTGCAGGCGGTCGTCATTCCAGTGACCGACCAGCATGAGGAATACGCGCATCAGATCGCCAAGCAGTTACATAGCGCCGAAATCCGTGCGGAAGTGGACACCGGCAAGGGGCGCATCGGCGGCAAGATTCGCGCCGCCCGTGGGCAGCATATCCCCTTTATGCTGGTGGTCGGTGATAAGGACATCGAGGCCGGGACTGTCAGTGTGCGCCTGCGCACTGATGAAGACCTGGGCGCGCTGCCGCTGGACCAGTTTATCCAGAAAGTGCATTCACTCATCGAATCGCACTCGCTGGAACTTCAGTAAATCTCACACAGGGGTGGTGATCGCATTACCCCTGTTTTCTTTTCACTCAAACTTCCCACAGTTCACACATTTAGATTTTGCCCTCACGCCGGGTTCAGGTTACAATATCAGTAGAACGAATGTTTCATCACACCTGGACATCCTATGACTAAAAAACCTGCTTTCACCCTGGATACTGTTCGCGAGTTGACCGTAGTCAAACAAGGGCTGCACCAGCGCCCAGCCAACACACATCCGGAGGCACTGCGCAGCATTATCCAGCGCATCGGCCTGCTGCAACTCGACTCCGTCAGCGTGACCGCACGCAGCCATTATCTGGTGATGCTCAGCCGCGCCGGGCTATACGACCGCGATGACCTCGATTCGCTGCTGACATCCGGCCAGTTATTTGAATACTGGGCGCATGCGCAGTGTCTCATCCCCATCGAATCCTTCCCATATTTCAAGCCATTGATTGACGAACGACGCGCCAAGCGCAAGGAATATTATCGCGGCATGGGCAGCGACCCGGAAACGACGCTGAACCTCGTGCTACAGCAAATTCGCGATAATGGCGCGATGGCCTCTAAGGATTTCGAGTCACCGCGCAACGGCGAAAGCGGCTGGTGGAACTGGAAACCGGCCAAAGTCGCACTGGAATTCCTCTTCGATCACGGTCACTTGATGATCAGCCACCGCGTCAATTTCCACCGCTACTATGAACTGACCGAGCGCGTGCTGGAAAAGCATGGCTTCAAACTCGACAAAACACTGGAGGACTGGCACCGTTGGGCAGTAGTCGCTGGCTTACGCCAGCAGGGTATGGGTGTGATCGCGGACATCGCGGATTATTATCGTCTGTCCAAGCGCACTACCCAGGAGATGCTCAACGAACTGGTCAGCAGCGGCGAGGTGCTCTCGCTTGAGGTGGAAGGGCTGCGCGGGCCGGTTTATCTCCACCGCGATGATTTGCCGCTGGCGCAGGCAGTCGCTGACGGCCAGCACGCGCCGCAGGTAACGACTTTCCTCTCGCCGTTCGATAACCTGGTCTGGTACCGTGACCGGGCCGAAGCGGTGTTCAAGTTTTATTATCGTATTGAGATGTATACCCCGGCGGCCAAACGCCAGTACGGCTATTATGTGCTGCCGATTCTGCATCGCGGCCAGTTGGTGGGGCGCATTGATCCGAAGATCGACCGCAAAGCCAAGCGCTTCATCATGCGCGCGCTGCATCTGGAACCGGATACCGTCATCACCGATGAGTTGGTCAGCGGACTGGCGGATGCAATCAGGGAATTTATGGCTTTCCACAACTGCACCGACTTTGCGCTGGAATCCAGCCCTTCGCTACAGCTTGAGGACGCCCTCTTTGCTGCACTGTGAGGTATACTTAGGGGTCAACCTGTTCTCTGTAGATGGGACCCCGTATGCAACCCGTATTTATCGCCTATGCACCCGGTGATGAAGCCTCATCGATAATTGTAGATGCTTACCTGCGCGCAAACGGTTATCAGACTCACAAGACATCCGACAACCGTGATTTACCCTCACATGATCCCGACCAGACCACGCATTACTGGCAGGCGTTACGTGCTGCCAGTGCCTTTATCCTGATCTGGTCGAGGCATACCGTCGATTCGGTGAAGGTCACCTGTGATTGGACGTATGCACATCGGCGCAAACTGCCGATCTTTGTGCTTGCGCTGGATACAACCCCCGTGCCGCCATCCTTGCGCGAAAGTGTACTGGTCACCGGGCGTCCCGGCCCGGATACACTGGCTCGGCTGGATAGCTCGCTAAAGAACCACTCTGTGCCTTACCTGCCGGCAACACCTATGGAAACCGCATTTATCGACTTTATCTGCTGGTTTTTCGACGATGTGGATTGGGATTACGACCCGGATGATCGGATGTTTCCGCTGCAGGTGCGTCATATTCCTAACCTTGCGCCAAATATTGCCTATCGCGTGAAATTTCTGCGTGAGCCGGACGAAAATATCTGGCCGATGTATGCCAATATCAGCCGCCCCTACTCACTGCTGGTGTTTGAATTCGACCCCGAAGCTTATGAGAATCGCTTCTTCTTCCAGGCAGATGCCTGGGTGTTTAGTGGCGACCGATGGGAGCCTTATAGCTGGATTCAATGCAGCGCCTGCAAGCGATGGCAGCTCGCCAGCGATGAAGATGATGAACCCGGCCTGTACGAAAGCTGGTGTACGCACTGTAAAGATACCTGACACTGTGGTATCTAAGCCAGCGCGCCTTTGCGACCCAGAGGCGACAGCATCATCTTCCAGCCCACACCGGGATCATCTATTTCGATTTCCAGTGCATAACGACCACCATCCGCAATCGTCACTGCCTGTGAACCATTGCCTCTTTTGATCAACAGCGTCGTACGATCGCCGTCTTCGGCAATCAAATCCACTTTTGCCAGTTGATCATTCGGCAGCCAGTAGCGCAGCTTGTACATGCCTGACGGGAGATCAAACATGCCGGTGAGCTGACTGCCTTGATCGGCAAACTCCATCGGCTCGGTCATCTCGCTAGGTTTAAGTTGGGCAGCGCGCTGCCGCCGCACGATCAGGATGACAAGTGCCACCGGCACCGCCAGCATAAAAGCTATGATGATGAAATTGACGATCTGCGCCAGTAAGAACCCTTGATGGATTTCCATGTCTTTCCCTTGCCAGCACAATACTTCCGGTTGACTATAATACTTAGAGCACTTCATCTTTACAAAGGAGCAATTCATGAAACGCACGCTGTTGATCTTCACGCTGCTGCTGGCGCTGACGGCTTCTGTGGTCGCGCAAGGGGTGAAACTCCAAACTCAGGTAGGCCCGGGTTTTTGACCCCACACTTGAGTGGTGGTAAAGGAAATCATCGTTGTCTCAGGGTTCAAGATATGCTGTTCAACAGCCCCGATGAGACTATCCAACTCGTCTTCGGCTATCAGCGAAGCAGAAATCATCACGGAGCGCATAGCTGCTGCCGCTGTCAAAGGCATTCGCATATAGGGGTGACTGTCTTGTAAAGCGACAACACCTGCCCGCAAAGTTACATTTTCCAATCCCACCTGTTGCAAGAGATGAAATGTCCTACGTCCGATATTAATATCCCCACGCAGAGCTAATGTTGCTTCCAAAACTGGTAAGAGGTGTGACCATGATTCACTACGCGGCCAGAAGTTCCATGAACTGTGATCCGGCTCCTGAACAATTACATATCCGCCGGGTTTTGCCAACTGAAACAACTTCTGGAGTAGAGCAGTAGGATCAGGCACATGCGTTAGAACAAAACGTTCGTGTACAAGGTCGAAGGTATTGGGTTCCAGGCCACTTTTGTGTGCATCCGCTTGTTTCAGTTCAACATTAGTGAGCCCCTCTTCATCAATATACTGACGGGCAGCAGCCAGCAAATTCGAATCCATATCCAAACCTACCACATGCCCCTCAGGCCCAACTCGCCGACTGAGTGGACCTATTACCCCCATAGCCCCGCAACCAACATCCAAGCATGACCAACCGGTTTGGATACCAA
>JAIOHN010000964.1 GCA_019912985.1 Anaerolineae bacterium
CTTACCACACTCACCTGATCGCCTTCAACCGAGAAATCAATATCGCGATCTTTGTACAGCACCTGCGGATTGTTATCAGCCACGTCATTGATGATGAAAAAATCCACGATCAAATCCGGCAGGAAACGATAGCCCTCGTGATGATAATACAGATACTTTTGCAGTGTTCCCCAGCCAGTCGCGCCCACGCCGAACACCTCGATGCGCTTGCCATCTGCCGCGTGTGAGTTCGCCAGCAGGTCGCTCAACTGCGCGTAAATCGTGCCCTCATAGGCCACTTCGCGTGCCTCGATAAACGAATCGCCTACCAGCAGAATCCGGTAGACGTCATCCGGCTTTTCATATGGAATTTCTGGCCCGCGAAATCCCAGGTGATTGTAGGTAATCTCGTGATCGTAAACCCCGTCCATGTGATAACGGATCACGCTGTCCGTGCGAGTCCCCCAGCCAGTGAGCGGTCCCCAGGCAGGGCCGCCGCCTTCCACAATCACATCCGTCTGTGGAGAGGCATTCACCAGTTCTACAGCCGCCGCCTCGGTATTGATCTCGTTCGGGTCCAGTGGGTGCGCCGCTTCGGCTGCGGCAGCACTCAGCGCCGCCTGTCGCTGGATGTTCGCCAGCGCCTGCGTGACCGCCGGTGAGAGGAGTTCCACGACGATTAACGTCACCAACAGCGACCCCACGCTCACCGCGAAGTTAATCAGATTGCCGCGACTGCCATCCTTGAGCATCCAGCTTACCGCCAGCAGCAGGATACTCAGCAGCATATAAGCAACCATCACCAGTGCATATCCCGGCAGCGCTACAGGCACCACCACCGCCAGGAAAACCACCAGCACCACCGGGATCAACAGCCGCAGCGCAGTAAACCACCGCCAGATACCCGGCGGGATCAACCCCACAGCCAACGCCACCAGAAACAGCACAGAGGTTAGGGTTTGCGATGACTCGAAGCCCGTCCAATCCGGCGCAACCTGCACCGTCCACAGAGCCGCCGCAGTCAGCAGCACCGCACTAATCCACTGGACAGCGATTGAAATTGGTTTACTTTGCATGATCAATACTCAATGAGGTCAGAGGCCAGAGGTTCGCGCGTCTTTTTCCGTCCAGCCGCGATCTTCTGCATCAGCCAGTGCCGCCGTCCGTGCCGGGCGCTCAAACACCGCGAAAATCACCAGCATCACCAGGCTCGAAAGCAAAAGTGTCATCCCGACCGGAAACGCGACGCGAAATCCCCCGCCAAGAATGAGCGCCGTCAGCACACTGGGCAGCACAACCACCAGCAGCGTCACACCCAGGAAGTGAAACACTTTTGCCAGCGTACCGCCGTAAACCGGTTCACGTCGCATCGAACTGCGGGTCGCCAGCGGGCCGAAGATTAGCGCAAAGACCGCTGTCACCGCCAGGATTTTAAGCAGAAGGTCATCCATATTTAGAACAAGGTATAGATAAACGGTGCCGCGCCACCTGCGGTCGTACCGATTACGATTAACACAGCAAACACCAGCAGCGTCAGAATCATCGGAATCAGCCAATACAGCTTACGCCGCCATAGAAAGCTCAGCAGTTCGCCCAGCACACCCATACGGTTAAAAAAATCTTGCATGACTGTCTCCGGTTATTATCGTTACCTACTTGCGGATCAAATAGGATCCAAGCATCAACATATCAATATCGCTGTTTCGAAACGTGTGATACGCCTCGCGCGGCGTATTGACAATCGGCTCACCGCGCAGATTGAACGATGTGTTCAGCAGCACTGGCGTCCCGGTGATCTGGCTGAAGCGCTCAATCACCCCATAATAACGCGGGTTCGTCTCGCGCTCAATGGCTTGCAGTCGCCCGGTGCCCATGTGCGATACCGCCGCGATCTCGGCCTGCTTGTCCGCCTTCACCGGGCTGACCATCAACATGTAACGCGGCGCTTCATGCCGCTCCACTCCCGGGTAATCGAAATATTCCGGTGCGCGCTCTCGCAAAATTACGGGCGCGAAGGGGCGGAATGGCTCACGGAACTTGATCTTGGTGTTGACCACTTCTTTCATTGCTTCACTGCGCGGGTCCGCTAGGATGCTGCGATTCCCAAGAGCGCGTGGTCCCCATTCAAACCGCCCCTGGTGGAGCGCGATCACTTTTTCCTGTGTCAGCGATTCCGCGACAATATCCAGCATCTGGTCGTCATGGTCTTCAAATGATTCGTAGGGAATTCCCGCTTCATCCAGAAAAGCGCGACATTCCCCGTCGCTATAGCCCTGCCCCCAATAGGCATGGGGCATCACCCATTTTCGCGGCTTGCCCAGCACCATGTGATAGGCCCACAACGCCGCGCCCAGCGCGCCGCCATCGTCGCCCGCAGCGGGTTGAATGTAAATTTCCTCAAACGGCGTCTCAGCCAGCAAACGATAATTCGCCTTGGTATTCAGTGCGACACCGCCCGCCATCACCAGCTGTTTCATGCCAGTGCGCTCATGAAGGGCGTTGGCAATGTGCAGCAGCGTGTCTTCTGTCACCCGCTGGATGCTGGCCGCTACATCAGCATAATGCTGGTTACGCTCCATCGCGGTCTTTTCAGCGCTGCGCTCCGGGTTCGTCTCCATCGTGAAGAAATCATCGTCCGCACCGCGTGGCTCACCGAACAAATCTGTAAAACGCCGGTTGTAACTCTGCGAGGCTGAGTGGTGAAAGCTGAAGTAATCCAGATTCAGAGAGAAACTGCCATCACTGGGGTTGACCTTGACGACCTTTTCCATCCGGTCCATGTAGCGCGGCTGACCATAGGGAGCCATACCCATGACCTTATACTCGCCGTTATTGACCCGAAAGCCCAGGAAAGCTGTGAAAGCCGAGTACAGCAGCCCCAGCGAATGTGGGAAACGCTGCTCGGAGAACAACTTGATATCGTTGCAGCCGTCACGCTCACCTTCCCAATAACTGGTCGCTGTGCCGAGGGTGGTCGTGGTCCATTCACCCACACCATCCACCGTCATCACCGCCGCTTCGCGAAACGGGCTGGCGAAAAAGGCGCTGGCGGCATGGCTCATGTGGTGATCGCAGAACAGGATTTTATTCAAATCCACACCGATCTGCTTTTGCAGAATATTCTTAATCCACAGCTTTTCCTTTAGCCAGGTCAGCGTGGCCTCGCGCCAGACATCGCTGGACTGCGGGAAGGTGTTCAGCGTGGTCAGCAGAATGCGCTCGAATTTCAGCAGCGGCTTCTCATAAAACACCACATAATCGAGGTCTTCACCGTTAATCCCCGCCTGCCGCAAGCAAAACTCAATCGCTTTCGCCGGGAAGTCATTGTCGTGCTTCTTCCGTGTAAAGCGCTCCTCCATCGCGGCGGCAACCAGTTCACCATCGCGCAGCAGCGCCGCAGCGGAGTCATGATAAAAGCAGGAAACACCCAGGATAAACATAAGTGTGATTAGCCCTGTCGGCGTGCGGATTCAAGATCGGTGGGGACGGGTTCGCGTTCCAGCCAGTGGGTTTCAGCCACGCGCCGCCGCAGAGGATCGCTGAAAAGGCGCGACGCTAAACCGAACGGCAGCAAAATGGTGAAATAAAAAGCGGTGACGAGCACACGACCCTGCACATCACCGATAATCGACCCAACCAAATTAAATCGATCCCACGCAAGACGCCAGATATCCCGCATAGTCTACCTCCAAACGGGCTAACTATAGTGAACCATGCGGCGGCTGTCAACCCGAACTAAAACCCACCGAAACCATCGTAGCGCTTCCAGTCAGAGCCATTAGCCATGAGGCTGAACACCCCACCGCGTGACTCTTGAATAAAGACAGAGCCATCAGAAGCAGTCTGCACCTGCGCGCTGTAGGGTTCTGACCACTCGCGCACTGCCCATCCGAGCCGCTGGCGCACTTCAGGCCGCTCGCGCCACACTTTACCGAATCCGCGCCGTGGCTGGAACGTATACGGAGGCCCTTCGCCCCAACCTGGATCGAATTCCATCATGCCTTCGTCAAATGTGTCATTAAACACCTGCCAGCGCGGGCTGTTGGCGCTGTCATACAGCACATAGATCGCGTCCTGAACATCAATCCACACCATATAACCCTGTTGGAATTGGAGCAGCGATGCCCGGCTAGCCATCGGCGGTCCTGCCGGACAGGTGCTAACCGGTGGCTGTGCGAAGAACCATTGACCGTTACAGGTCACTGCTTGAGGCTGCGCGACGATTGCCGTCACCTGCTGCACCACACTGGTCGGCACCAGCAAAGCGGTCGCAGTCGCGGTTGAGGTCAGTGTCGGTGAAGGCGTGACTGTCACGGTGGGTGTCTGGGTGGGAGTGCCAGTGGGTGTTTTGCTAGGTGGCAAAGTTGGCGTTACCAGCACGAAATCCACGTCCACCGTCGCCACTTGCAGCGGCACATTCACTTCAGATGTCGAAATCGGGATCGCCACCGGAGTCGGTGATGGCGTAGGGCTCAAAAAGCGGGTTGGTGCTGGCGTTGTGGGTTCCAGGGCGACGTCCTGCACCAGACGCGGCCCACCACTGATGGTCTCGCTTGCGCAGGCGGATAACAACAAAGCGATAATCACAAACAATGGGCCTTTGCCCATAATCCGATACCTCATCCTCTTTCGCAATTCCGATTATAGCGACATTCAGACGAGGTGCAATCGTCCCCATAGGGCATAAGTCATGGGCAATCCAGGCTGCACAGCCTGTTCAGACAGGGAAAATGTTATTGAACACTCCGGGGATCAAGCGCATCACGCAAGCCATCACCGATGAAATTGATCGCCAGCACCGTCATCACGATCAGCGCGCCCGGCACCATCCACATCCACCATACGGTTTCAATCATATCGCGCGCCGGGGCCAGGATATTGCCCCAGGTCGCTGTCGGCGGCAGCACACCAAAACCCAGGAAGCTCAGGTAAGCCTCAGTGATAATCGAGGTGCCAATACCCAGGGTAGCCGAAACGACAATCGGCGCAATGCAGTTTGGCAGCACATGCCGGAAGATGATCCCCCGGTCCACCACACCAATCGCCCGCGCCGCCAGGATAAAATCCTGCTCTTTCAGCGATAACACCAGCGACCGCACAATCCGCGACAGCGGCATCCAGGTCGTCAGGCCGATAATCAAGACAATAATCACCACCGTCGAGCTGAGTTCCCGTCCCAAAACATTGACGGTTGCTGTCTCGCGCGTCAGCACACTGGAAAGCACCAGCAGCAAAATCAGTGTTGGGATCGAAAGCAGCGCTTCAACAAATCGCATCAGGATCGAGTCAAGCCACCCGCCGAAAAATCCAGATACCAGGCCCACCAGCGTCCCGACGACAATGGAGATCACTACCGACGTCACGCCGATCATCAGCGAGATTTGCCCGCCATAAATCGCCCGTGCCAGGATGTCGCGGCCCACTTGATCGGTTCCCAGGGGGTGTTCGGCACTGGGGGGTTGGTTTTTGTTCAGCAGCGAAGTCTGATTAGCGTACTCCTCTGAATAAAACAGTGTACCTACTGTCACAAACAGGACAATCACCAACAGCAGCACCGCACCGATCACAGCCATGCGATGCTTAAAAAAGCGCCGCACCACCATCTTCAGTATCGAATCCGCTGGTTCATGGTGGACATTGGACAGCGTGGCAACAGAATTTGGTTGAGCGTTCGCAGTCGTTTGCGCCATAACGTCCCCCACTACACGTAATGAATACGTGGATCAAGCCACGCATAAATAATATCGGTGAAAAGCTGCATCAACACCACGGCAATCGCGGTCATCAACACGAAGATAATCAGGACCGGTGGGTCGAGAATCGTCAGACTGTCGATAAACAACCGCCCCATCCCCGGCCAGCCAAAAATGCTTTCCGTCACCACCGCCCCACTGAGGATAAACGGCACATCCAACCCAATCAGCGTAATCACCGGCAGCGACGCGTTCTTCAGCGCATGTAGATAATTAATCCGGTTTTCGCTCAAACCTTTGGCGCGAGCAGTACGGATATAATCAGAATTAATCACTTCCAGCATACTGGCGCGCACGAACCGTGTGTACTTGGCAATGCTGATCGCCGCCAGACTGAACACCGGTAAAATCAGCCGCACCATCAGCTCATCCAGTGAGCGGTCGCCACGGACATCGTACATGCCCCCTGTGGGTAAGTAAGGCAGCCCCCATTCCTTGAACTTCACGGCAAATATAAACACCGCCAGCAGCGCCACCAGGAAAATAGGCATTGAGAATAAGAAAAATGAGACCGTTGTGATGATATTATCCAGAAACGAATACTGTCGCAGCGCCGCAAAGATACCTATCCCCAGCCCCAACACTACAGTCACCATATAGGCAGTGATACCTAAGATCAGCGTATTCGGCAGCGCTTCGCCAATCACATCCACCACCGGCTTGCCAAAGCGGAACGATTCACCCAGGTCGCCACGCAGCACGCCGCGTCGTTCACCATAGGTATCCGGCTCACCATCAAAGTCCAGGTCGCGCTGATACCAGTCGTCTCCGATCAACCAATGGACAAATTGCAGCGGAATCGGATCGTCCAGGCCCAGGCTGCGGCGCAGCAGTGCCCGGTCCTCAGCACGTACCAGCGGGTCATTCGCCAGATGAGCCAGCGGATCGCCCACGGCTTTCAGCAGTCCATAGATAATGACGGTCACAATGATTAAAAGGGGTATTGCTTGTAGCAGGCGGCGGATGATGTAGTTTGTCATTGGCTATTCCCATCAACCGGGGAACATGCGGGCATGCTCCCCGGTCAAAGTTACAAATTGAGCTACTTAGCGATTTACGATACTGGCTTCCAGAGATCAGCATGCTGGAAGAAGTTGTTGGTCAGAGTACCCATATCCATGAAGGAGTCCAGGTCCCAGCGGTCGGTACGGAGGGCGAAGTTGTTCTTGCGCAGGTGCAGACCATGCCAGAACGCACCTTCATAGAACAACTGCTCAGCCTGCTGCACCAGTTCGGCGCGTTTTTCCGGATCGACCGTACGCGAAATTTCCTCGTCGATGGCATCATAGTCCGGGTTGCACCAGGACATTCCGTTAAAGCCATCCGGGTTTTCTGCCGAGCCAATCCCTGCGCACGAGTAGGTATCCGGGTCGCCCACTGGAGAGAGCGCCTTCGCGCTGTTGGCGAACAGAGCCAGGTCAAAGTCATGACCGGCGAAGAAGCCACGCGCGGAGAAGTTACCGAAAAGCACGGTTGCGCTGGTGGGGATCACCTGTGTGCCAATACCCACAGCATTCAGGTATTCCTGAATCACCAGCTGGTAATCCATACGATCCTGACGGGTGGTGGTGTAGAAGCGCAGAATCAGCTCTTCACCATCTTTGTCGCGGGTGCCGTTGTCATTGCTGTCCACCCAACCGGCTTCATCCAGCAGCGAATTAGCTTTATCCACATCATATTCACGATATGGATGCCCCTCATACCACAGTGACGACGGGTACCAGGACAGCGGTACAGTCGTGCCGGGGCCAATGACACCTTCGGCCATCGCCGGGCGATCCAGCGCATAAGCAATCGCTTCGCGCACACGCACGTCACTCAGCGCCGGGTGTCCGGGAGCGGCTGTGTTCACCCACAACGCGTCGGCTAATACTGCCGGGACGTTCCAGACACTGACACCATCCATGGCCTCATACTGTGGCACTTCGGGATCACCAAACAGATAGGCCATGTCGATCTCGCCAGTTTGCATAGCATTCTGCATCTGAGCGGTTTCGAAGATGTAGCGGATGATAATGCGATCAATTGCTGGCGCTTCACCATCCCAGTATTCGTTCTTCTCAAAGACGATGCTCTCGCCCTTGTTCCATTCGGCCAGACGGTACGGGCCGTAGCCAACCACATCCGCACCTTCGGTGAAGTAAGTGGACTGATCCAGGCTGCCATCAGCTTCAAGGATTGGCTCGAGAATATGCTTCGGGTATTTGCAGCGTGCCTGGGCAGTTTCAGTCGCTGCAAAGTCTGGGAACGGCTGGTTGTAAACCAGATTGAAGGTCAGATCATCGACCACTTCGAAGGACTCCACCACAGAGGGGTAGTCCGCACGACCAATGTTGGCCGAGGTTGAAGAATCAGTGTACAGAAGATGACCAAATTCACAGTCGGCAGATGTAATCGGTTCACCATCCGACCACAGCATGCCTTCACGCAGTTTATAAGTAACAACGGTGTTACCGGCATCATTCTCGGTAACCAGCCCGTTCTCAATCGAAGGAATTTCTTCAACCATCACAGGATAGATGTTCCGCTCTGTGTCCCAGTCCCACACGTTACGAGCATAGAAGTATTCCAGCGCGCCACCTTGTACAAGGTTGTTCAGCGGCGCCAGACGCTCCGGCTCCTGGTCAACGCCCAGGACAAACACGACTTCATCATCTTGAGCGCTTGCCACAATCGTCAGGGTGCCCAGCATCACGACGACCAGAACAAGACTCAAAATACGCAAAGATTTGGTCATATTGCCTCCTGAAATGTAAATGATTGGTTCGCGGTGTGTTGTTCTAAAATACCACCCCACACACGGGAAGGTTCACTGCGGACTAAATATAACACCCCTCAACAAAATCTCCCAAGAAATAAAGGTATTACCATTGCATGATGGATTTATCTGCTTCATACACAGCTGTGTTACCCTAAAGGGAATAGTAAAACGCGAGGAAAGGCTGATGAAAGCACAGGTTTTACACCATACCCAATCCATCGAAAACCATAAACCACTTGCACTGGAGGATGTACCGCGCCCACAGCCACAATCTGGCGAGCTGCTGGTCAAAGTTCGCGCCTGTGGCATCTGTCATACCGACTTGCATGTGGTCGAGGGCGAACTCCCCAATCCAAAGCTGCCGCTTATCCCCGGTCATGAAGTCGTTGGGGTGGTCGAATCATTGGGTGAAGGTGCAGACCGCTTTGAACTGGGCGCGCGGGTGGGCATCCCCTGGCTGCACAAGACCGATCAAACCTGTCATTTCTGCCAGATCGGCAGCGAAAATCTCTGTGTGAATCCCTTGTTTACAGGGTATACCGTCGATGGTGGTTATGCAGAGTACATCACGGTGCCGCAGGACTACGCCGTCCCCATCCCTGACCGCTTCTCCGATGTCGAAGCTGCGCCGCTGCTCTGCGCGGGGATTGTTGGCTTCCGTTCGATTCGCCTCTCCGAGCTCCAACCGGGCGAGCGTCTCGGCCTGTATGGATTTGGTGCCAGCGCACATATCGCCATCCAGGTGGCCCGTCACTGGGGCTGTGAGGTATATGTGTTCACACGCAGCGAGGAACACCAGCGCCACGCCAGCGAACTTGGCGCGACCTGGGTCGGCGAAGCGGATTACACACCACCCAAGAAGCTCGACCGAGCCATTACCTTTGCCCCAGTGGGCTGGATCATCCCAACTGCCCTGGGTCATCTGCGCAAAGGCGGCACGCTGGCGATCAACGCCATCCACATGAGTGATATTCCGCAGTTCCCCTATCAACTGCTCTGGTCAGAGCGCACCGTCCGCAGCGTCGCCAATGCCACCCGCAAAGACGGTGAGGATTTCATGCAGCTGGCCGCGGAAATACCTGTTCACACCGAAACCACCACTTACCCGCTCGACGACGCCAATCACGCCTTGCAGCTGCTCAAACGCAGCGAGATCAATGGTGCCGCCGTGCTGGAGATATAAATTAACCGGCGACGACGGGTTCTGCATCCACCTCTTCTGGTATGACTTCGGCTTTCTGGTCCCGCTTGATTTCGCCCAGGGCGCGCAGCTTGGGCGAAAGCCAGGCCACCAGCCCCACCACGCCGAGCGTGCCAAATCCGCCAAAGACCACCGCGCCCACCGGTCCCAGCAGCGACGCGGCCACACCGGATTCAAAGCCGCCGAGTTCATTCGATGCGCCGATAAACACGCTGTTGACCGCGCCCACGCGTCCCAGCATCTCGTTGGGCGTGTAGACCAGCACCAGCATATGCCGGATCACCACGCTGATATTGTCGAGCGCCCCCAGCAAAATCAGCATAGCCAGCGACAGCCAGAACGAAGTCGATAAGCCAAAGACAATCGTCGCCACGCCAAAGCCCGCTACTGCCAGCAGCAGAGTCCGCCCTGACCGCTGGAACGGAGGCCGCCGCGCGACATACAACGCCATCACCATCGCGCCAATCGACGGACCTGCCCGCAAAATACCGAGACCGGTCGCGTCTGTCAGCAAAATATCCCGCGCGAACACCGGCAGCAGGAAGGTCGCCCCGCCGAACAACACCGCGAACATATCCAGCGTGATCGCCGCCAGCACCAACTGTGAGCGCCGCAAAAATTTCAGCCCACCCATCAGCGATTGCAGCGGTGGTTCATCTGGTGATGAAAACGAGGTCTGCCGACCACGGATGAACAGCAGAGCCACCACCAGCACCATGCCTGCCGCTGCGTTCACGACATAAACCCACGCAGCCGCGCCAGTAAGCGCGATGACAAAACCACCGAGCGCCGGGCCGAGAATGGCCGAAAGCTGCCACACACTCGAACTC
>JAIOHN010000965.1 GCA_019912985.1 Anaerolineae bacterium
GTATTTGAAAGGGCATCAATCGCGCGGCTGCGGCCAATCGCGATCAATGTCTCGACATCCACGACCCAGATGCGTACCGATGCGCCGCGAATACGGGTCACGATCCGGTTTTCGGCCCCATCCCAGAAGGCATTCTGTACCATGTCACTGTTGGAAAGCACAAGCAGCTCTTTTCCACTCTCGCCATCCCACACCCGCACGGTGCCGTCACTGGGCCAGGTCAAAATGCGGTTTCCTTCTTCGCTCCATTCCGCTCCCTGAATATTGCGATTGTGCCGCAGGGCCAGCAAACTTGCCTGCGCGGGCTGGCTGGCGGTCGCATCCCACACACGAACCAGACCGTTCGAAGACCATGACAAAATTCGGTTACTATCGTCACTCCATACTGCCCCAGTAATACCAAAGCTGCTGCTGCCATGTGGTAACGCCAACTCCAGTTCGCCACTGTTTGCATCCCACACGCGCAGTATATCGTCACCCTTACCGGTCCAGGTGAGAATACGCGTTTCGTCTGGGCTCCAGATCGCACTACGGACCAGCGTATTGTGCGAGAGCATCAATGCTGGCTGCAACACCCCATCCGAGGACGCCACATCCCACACCCGCGCACCACCATCCTGCGCCCATGTCAGCACCTGTGTGCCTTCTTTATTCCAACTCGCACCCTGCACATTGAAACTCAAGCGCCCGCGATCATGTGGCAGGTCAAACAGAAGCTGACCGCTTTCCGCATCCCAGATTTGCACAGTATCATTATTGGTCCATGTCAGGACGCGGCTACCACTGGCATCCCACTGCACGCCACGGACGTTGCCGCTGTGTCGCAGCAAACTAATCGGACTCTGTTCGCCCGTCTCGGCATTCCAGATCCACACAACCCCATCCGAAGTCCACGAAAGCAAGCGGGTTTCCTGTGGATTCCAGGCCGCGCCACGCAAAACACTATCATGCTCAAAACTCTGAAGCAGATCACCACTATCGCTTGCCCAGACATAAACCCTATTATCTGCTGCCCAGGACAGGATGCGGCTGTCATCGTTGTTCCACAATGCACCGTTGATCGACGCATCATGGGGAATTGTCACCAGCAAATCTCCGCTGCTGCTGTCCCGAATGTCCAACTGACCGGTGCTGGTCCAGTCCAGGAAGCGATTATGCACACTATCCGGCACGATACCATCGACTCGCTCACTGGGGGCGACATCAATGACTGGAGTGGCAAGATCGGCGTTGCCGTCCTGCGTCGTCCATACATGCACACGGTTATCATTTGAGACAGCCAGCACTTTATTAATGCTGTCATTCCACCAGCCCTGCGTGAGTGGCGCATCATGCTCCAGCCGCAGAACTTCAGCACCGCTCACGGCATTCCAAATGCGCGCTGTGCGATCACTGGACACGGTAAAAATCAACGATTCAGTGGCATTCCATTCCGCGCCATTGACGACGTTTTCATGAGCCAGCCCCAGTTTTTGCTCACCAGTGCTGGCATCCCACACCCGCGCCGTGCCATCCAGCGACCATGAGAGGATGCGGTTATCGTCCAGATTCCATTCCGCCCCATTTACCGCTGCATCATGCCGCAAAACCTGGAGCGCTGTGCCATCTGTCGCATCCCAGACACGCACGGTGCCATCCAGCGACCACGTCAGAAAACGGGTATCATCATGGTTCCAGCTCACCCCCTGGACACCATCGGAATACGGCAGCATCAAAGTGAGTGTTCCATCCATCGTCCAGACTGTGACATATCCCGCCGCTGACCACAGCAGCAGACGGCTCTCATCGCTGTTCCAAAATGCCCCGCGCACGGGGCTATTGAGTCCAAAGGTCACCTGCACTTGCCCATCATCGGCACTCCAAAGTTGAGCAACCCCACTTTCCAGCCATGTCAAAATCAGGCTTTCATCACGGTTCCATTTGGCACCAGTAACCGGTGAGTCATGTAGCAGGCTGAGAATCAACTGTCCCTCATTATCCCAAACGCGCGCTGTGTTATCTTCTGACCAGGTCAGGATGCGGCTTTCGTCACTGTTCCAGATCGCACCGTGAACTGGGCCAAGATGCCGAAGTGCGGCCAACTCAGTTTCAATGAGCGGGTCCCAGATGCGTGCCGTGTTATCCATCGACCACGTAAGGATACGGCTGCGATCCCGATTCCAGCGCGCACCAACAACCTCATTGCTATGACGCAGGGTAAGTACGTCGTTGCCAGTCACTGTATCCGCTACATAAGCTGCATCGCCTGAAACCACGAGCACGCGCGTTACATCCGGTGCCCATTGCAAATCTTCTACCGGGTCCTCATAAGTCAACGTCAACAGCTTCAAGGGTGGATTATTCAGGGCATTCAAGAGCACTTTACCGCTCTCGCTATTGGAAACACGGGGATAATTCGACAGCGATTCCAGGGCCAACAACAGCGAAACGCGCAGATGACCCTCCTCAAGCTGCTGACGCGAGAGATCTGCCAGGAAAAGCGACTGAGTCTCCAACGCCTGATCGAGATTTTGCTCTGCACGCTGGAAAGCCAAAAGTGCGACCAGTGCCAATGCCACCGCGATCACCAGACCAACCGCAAGACTGCCCACGGTAATACGCTGACGAGTAATTGATGCCTGCCGGCTGGCAAAAATATATTGCGTTTGCAAATCTGTAGCGGTTGGCTGCTTGTTGGCGCTATCGACCAGCCATTTCTCGGCACTTGCCAGGTCCACCCCGCGCAGCAAAAAACTGGTGTCGCGATCCGCACGCTGCCATTCACGAGCGCGAGTCAACAGCCGGGTATGGGCCTGGATGTAGTTCCAATCATTCTCAATCGCCTCAACCACTTTCTGGATTGCGGTATCAAAATCATCCCAGCGATTGAAGAAAATCTGGTTGATGTGACGAATACTATCCGGCAGTTTTTCATCATCAATTGATCGATAGACAACCGGAATGAGCTTTTTATGGTTCTCGTGGGCGTATTTCAGCTCGCCGAGGCAATATTCAGACTCGAGGTAATCCGGGCTGAGGACCGCCAGCAGCGCATGTGAACTCTCAATCCCGCGCAGCAAATCCTGGGTGAAATCAACGCTGCCCGGTGGAATATCTTCCCAATCAATCCAGACGTCTTTTCCCCGCGCAGCGAGTGCATCTTCAAGTTTCGTTACGAAGTCACGATCTTTGCGACGGTAGGAAATAAAAACATCCGGCATAAGAGCTTACCTTATTATATTTGATACTGCTGGCGGATATGTGCTAGCAATGCAGCGCAACCTTTTTCAACCAGTTCGTAGACGTAATCAAAGCGCTGGTCATAATACGGATCGGGCACGTCTGTTTCGCCAACGACGGTACCAGCAGCGTTGGCATAACTCAAGAAGGGAGCAATCTCCGCATCGGAATCCTTTACCAGGCGCTGTATATCCGCCAGGTTCGAACTGTCCATCGGCAAAATGTAGTCAAACTCATCAAAGTCCGCCCTGGCAATTTGCCGCGCACGTCCCTGATAAGGAATATTATGCCGCTTGAGGACACCCAATGTCCCTCGATGCGCGCTCTCACCGATGTGCCATGAACCAGTTCCAGCTGAATCAACCTCGATTTTATCCGACAAGCCAGCCTTTTTGACCATATCCTGAAACACCGCGTCAGCCATCGGTGAACGACAAATATTTCCCAAACAAACAAAAAGCACGCGAATCATAACGTTCCGTTCTCTCTCCTTACCAGCTTAAAGCCTACACTTGATAATACAACCCTACAACTGAGGGGGAACGCGCCCACATCTGGGCAATGTTGACCAGCCCTGTCAGCTGCCGTTGGCACTCCACCGCATCGACTGCGACATTTGCCTGCGCATATTTGATAGTAACCTGCTCGATCTCTTCTTCGTTGGCTTTTGCCAACATCTCCCAGAAGGCATCCGCGATAACATAGGCCGCTGGCGTATTCGGCTCTGTCTCATCGTAACGTGAGTCGAGTGAGCGAATTTCATCTGTCAAATCCGCTGGAATCCAGAATGACGAACCTTCCTCCGGCAGTGCGCGATCATTCAGGCAGTCCTCCGTCTCCACAGGGCGCAGTTGTGCCAGGGCGCGCAGCAAATCACAGGTATACTCGCGTTCACCCTGATAACGTTCCACCACATAGCGACGGTAAACCGCATCAAACAAATGTGAACGTGCAACATCAGGCGACTCCTCATCGGGATACAGCACCTGAATATACGAGTCGGAAAGATCACTCAACGCGATCTTTGAGGGGTCCATGATGACCCCCTTACGATGAAAATCCTGTCGAAATGAGCGTCGCAGTTCCATCAATCGCATCTGCAACCACTCAACACTGAATCCCATCTCCTCCGATGCAATTGACTCCCGCTGAGACAGGCGCGAGAATGCGACAACAATCGGCAGCCGCACCCAGGTTTCCTGTAATTGCAGCAAATCTACTACATCAATCACGGTTTGCATGTGTAATAACCATTGGGGAAGGATCAGTTTCCGTTGGCAGAGCCAGGTAGGTGTTTGTAGCCCAGGTCCTCCAGCGCAGTTTTAGCATAAGAACGCACGTCACTGCTCTCATCCTCAAGCAGTTCCAGCAGTGGAGGAACGGCGCGGTCGTCCTGGCTCCAACCCAACGCGCGGGCAGCATAGGAGCGGACATAATTGTCTTCGTCACGTAGTGCGCGAACCAGACCCGGCACCGCTGTCGAATCCACGACCCAGCACATTGCACGAGCGGCATAACGGCGCACCAATGAATCTTTGTCCTGCAAAGCAACCACCAGCGGCTGTACGGCATCACGTCCGCCGACCCACCCTAAAGCAGTCGCGGCATGAACGCGTACATCGGCGTCTTCGTCCATCAGCAAAGCGGTCAACGGGTCCACCGCCATATCGCCGTAATTAATTAACTCCATAACCACTGCCTTGCGGACACCAGGGTCAAGGTCGATGAGTCGTTCTTGCAACCGTCGAAACTCTGCTCTTGATTTGACCTGCTGTTCCTCGGCAGACTCACCACTTTGATCGCGCAGGATCAACGCACGGTGCATGTAGTGACGCGCATTCTTATAATAGGGATCAATCGACATGATGCGCTGCAAGTCATTAATGGCCTGCGGGATATTAGGTTCATCGTTGAGCATTTCGCGCATCGCACGGAAATACAAACGTTCCATCTCTGCAACCTGTGATGGCGGCGGGCGGCGACGTGAGATACGCATGGCGCTAACTCTCCACATCACAACACCGATCAACAGCAGACCAATCGCCACAACCTGCACGACCGGTGTGATACTGTGACCGGGATACAATAACGTTAGCGCCAATGCCCCCATCAGCGCTAACACCAACAGCACAATGAATGCGCGGCGCACGATTCTGCCCCCGGTTGTACATTCGATTACAACGTGTCTGTGTCATCCGCCAGCGATTCAGCTTCCGCATCGCTCTCGTCGGTTTCCGCTGGCATTTCAGAAACCTCTGCATCAATCACATCTGTAGATGATGCATCATCCACAACAGCTTCAACAATCTGTTCTTCGACTTCTGCATCCGACTCTTTGGTCGCTTCATGACTGACCATGGTGATTTTACCATCAATGAACGCGCCTTCTTCAGTCGTCAGCGCAGCGGCCTGAATATCCCCCCAGATGCGACCAGTACGCAGCAGTTGAACTTTCTTACCACTGACATTGCCATGTACTGCCCCGGCAATAGAAACATTCTTCGCGTGGATGTCTGCCGTGATCTTGGCGGTTTCCCCTACCAGGACATTGCCTTCGATTTCCAATGTACCGGTAAATGTGCCGTCCAGCCGGACATTTGCTTTGCTGCTCAGCTTGCCTTCCAGCACGCAGTTTGCACCCAGTACGGTTTCAAATCCCACCAACTGTTGGTGAGACGTTAATTTTAAGGACTGTTCGCCATCTTGAAGCGTTGGAGGTGTCGTATCGGATTGACGACGACTGCTAAAAAAGGACATGGTAACCTCATGTTGCCATACATAGAATGTACTAACTATACTGCAATTTAATCCCCTGCTCAACTATCAGGCCCATAGGGTTTTCAAGAGTCCAAGTATCATCTTAGAATAGGCCAAGCGGTGGTTTGGACTTATTTTCAAAATAGGAAAAGTGATATAATTCTCAATAGACTTCATTGAGTAAGCACCACTAAAATAATCTTTAGAGAAAAATTGCATACGAGTTGGTCATTTACGGGTCACTCCGGTGGCCCGTGCTGTTTGTATGGGTCTTGAACTCCCGAGGTCGAACAACATTGAGCACAAGCACGGCACTTTCATCGAACCAACAAGAACGCGCAAACTATTACAAGCTTGTAGTCGAAATTGCCTGGTTTGGCCTGGCAGTCGCTTCGACAAGTCGCTTCCTCTCAGTCTATGCGATCCGGTTGGGAGCATCCTCAAATGATTTGGGGTGGATGACATCGCTGCCTTTTGTCATGCTGTTGGTTTCCACAACGTTTAGTAGCTGGTGGCGCAGCCGTTATACCAGCTCGATTAAAGCCATCTACTGGCCGTCGCTTGGGTTTCGGTTGGTATTTCTGCTGCCTGCGTTGACTCCCTTGCTGCCAGCTCACCTACAACCCATGTGGTTGATCTTTTCCGTGGCCTTGCCCGCCCTACCGCAGGGAATCTCATCCACAATCTTTGTAGGGATGATGCGCGAAGCCATTCCCGAAGAAAAACAGGTCAAGCTAGCCAGCGCGCGTAACCTATGGATGAATATCACCATTGCACTGGCTGCGCTGGGTTTTGGCGTCTGGCTGGAACACGCACCATTTCCAATGAATTATCAGGTGATGTTCCTGGCCGCATTTGTGCTAGCGATGATTAGCCAATGGCACGTGATGAAAATCCATTTGAAGTCGGAGGAGGTCCCCGCGCCACTGGTCAAGTCCAATGCTCAGCCGCTGCGGTCACCCGTGTTTCAGCGCGCGATCCTGACCGGGGTCATTATCCACATCGGCTTTATGGCTGTCATCCCAGTAACCCCAATGCGCCTGGTGAACGACCTGAACGCAAACGAAGGGTTCATGGCTATTTACGGTATCGCTGAGTTGGCGTCCGCAGCGCTTATTTGTGTCTTTATCGGGCGGATCGCGAATTATCTCGGCAATCGTAAGATGATTGCTTTCGCAATGTTCGGCACAGCCGCCTCGGCGTTCATCCTGGCATCTGCACAGCAGCTTCCAGTCACCCTATTAGCCGCAGCCCTTTCGGGTGCTTCCTGGACGGCAGCAGCGATCGGCCTCTACGGCTTATTCGTGGAAAGCACCCATAATTTACCAATCAACGATATGACCCGTTATACGACGGTCTATAACCAGATTATCTACTTTGCGGCCTTCATCGGCCCCATGATTGGCAGTAACCTGGCAAATACTGGCCTGAGTCTGATTACCGTCATCTTGATCGGCGGCTTCATGCGGTCACTCGCTGGTCTGAGTGTGCTGCATCTGGAATCGCTGTTCGCCGTTCCAGCACAGAAGCTGCGCCGGTCCTATCGTCGCTCCTAGACTATTCGAACAGGGTGGGTTTCTCCACCCTGTTCTTTTCTTTAGAACAATCCCACCACATTTCCGTCTTCATCAATGTCCACCTGTTCGGCAGCCGGATGATCTGGTAACCCTGGCATTGTGCGCATATCCCCGCAGAGTGGATAGATAAAACCTGCCCCCACACTGGCACGCACTTCGCGCACCGGCAGGGTAAATCCGGTCGGCGCGCCTTTCAGCGTCGGGTCGTGGCTGAGGCTGAGATGGGTTTTTGCCATACAAATAGGCAAATCGCCAAAGCCGTTGGCTTCATAATCCCGGATTTGACGCTCGGCCAGGGATTCAAAGGCCACACCATCTGCACCATAAATCTCGCGTGCAATCGTTTCAATCTTGGCTTTAATCGGCTGATCAAGATCGTAGAGAAAACGGAAATTACTGGGGGTTTCAGCAGCACTAACGACCATCTCCGCCAGTTCGACCGCGCCAGCACCGCCCTCAGCGTGATGTCGGCAAACCGCTGCGCCTAACGCCCCGCACTCCACCGAAATGCGCTGAATCGCCTCGATCTCTTCAGGATGGTCGTCCTCAAACACGTTGATCGCCACGACTGGCGTTACCCCATGCTTGCGGACATTTTCGATCTGTTTGACCAGATTGGCCGCGCCGATCTCAACATCCTGCACATTCGATTCCAGCATCTCTGGAGGCAGCGCCTTTCCAGCTACCACACGGTAGTTGCCACTGTGCGATTTAAGCGAGCGCACAGTCACCACAAGCACGGCGGCATCCGGCTTCAAGCCGCTGTAACGACATTTAATATTGAAGAACTTCTCCGCGCCAATATCAGCACCGAAGCCTGACTCCGTAATCAGGTAATCCGCGCATTTGATACCGATCAGGTCTGCTAGAACACTGCTGTTTCCATGTGCAATATTGGCGAAAGGTCCAGCGTGAACCAGTGCCGGAGTATTTTCCAGTGTTTGCAGCAGATTGGGACGCAGGGCATCTTTCATTAAAACAGTCATCGCCCCGGCAGCGCCAATTTGCTCTGCCGTGACAGGCTGTTTATCGTTGGTCATGCCGATCACGATGCGCCCAAAGCGCTCACGCATATCTTGCAGCGAGGTGGTCAGCGCCAGAATCGCCATGACTTCACTGGCGACCGCAATATCAAAGCCGCTTTCGCGAACCATCCCGCCTTCGAATTTCCCACCCAAACCCAGAATAATCTGGCGCAATGTCCGGTCATTCACATCCAGCACCCGTTTCCAGGTGATGCTGTAAGGGTCGATGTTGAGTGGATTGCCACGCATCAACCGGTTGTCGATCATCGCGGCAAGCAAATTATTGGCCGCGCTGACCGCATGAATATCACCCGTCAGATGCAGATTAAAGGTCTCCATTGGCACCACCTGCGAATAACCGCCGCCGGCTGCACCGCCCTTGATGCCAAAGGTCGGCCCTTGCGAGGGCTGACGCAGCGCCACAACCGAGCGTTTGCCAATGTGTTTCATCGCCTGTCCAAGACCAACCGTAGTGGTGGATTTGCCCTCTCCTAAAGGTGTGGGCGTAATGGCCGTGACATCAATATATTTTGCGTCCGGTCGATCTTTTATCTTATCCAGCACTTCCAGCCGCACTTTTGCGACATGAGGCGAACCGTATAAATCAAAATCCTCTGGCTCAAGGCCCATCTGTTCAGCAATTTTATGAATAGGTTCTAAGACCGCCTGTTGAGCGATCGCCAGGTCCGACAACATAAGGGTAACCTTTCAAAAATCACCCGCACGACGCGGATGTAACTTAACTCCATGATACCATTCAGCTTTGCCGTGATGACGTTACATCTGGCAGCCGATTCCGGCAAATTTATCAGTTTAGAATTGGGGGTGCAGTGTTATGCCGATTCAAAAGCGGGGGTTGGCGTATCCGATGGTGTCGGGGTGATGGTCGGCGGGGCCAAGGGCGTATCGGACGCATTGGGGTTAATAGTCGGCGACGGTGTGCGGCTAGGCGTGCGCGATGGTGTCAGACTGGGGACAGGTGTTACAGTCGGCAGTTGAGTTGGAGTCCGGCTAGGCGTCGGTGTGGGGTCCGCCGCGCGAATAATGGACTCGTGCATGTAAGCGAACTCGATGCGGCGGGTGGCACTATTCCCATCTACAATATACCAGTCGGCATCTTCTTCCGCACGCCCAATCACACAGACTGATTCACTCTCAGATAACTGGGTAACAATCGCGGAATTGGTATTCGGCGCTTGCCGGACAATGGCACTTGGAACGGAGACAAAAAATTCGTGGCAAGGGGGGATAGGCGTTAATGTGGGAGGCACGGTTCGGCTAGGCGCGGCAGACTGGCGGTCAGCAGTCGCGGTGGCAATGACATTTGCTCGTTCGGTTGCCTCAACCACACCCAGGCCGCCCGTGCGCAAATAATTGCTCACGCCGAGCCATAAATAATAGCCGCCAAACACGACCGCGATCGCAATCAGAAAGATTAACCAGGTTGGAAAGCCCCCTCTAGAAGCAGATCGCCTCATTGCATCATGCAAGCTCAATATTTGTAACGAACTGCTTTTTTACCAGCACGAGATAGGACTTGTCAACTCCATTTGAAAAGGCATAGGTCAGGCGTGGGGTTTACCCTCCGTCAACTTTTCAATCCGTTCTATAAGCATGGAAGCGATAAACGGCTTGGTGAGAATGTCATCCGCGCCCGCTTCCCGTGCCAGATGCTTATCAGCCGCTGTTTTGAGCGCGGTGAGCATCAAAACGGGAACCGCAGCAAAACGAGGATCGGTCTTTATTCGCCTACAAACTTCGAAACCACTCAGGTCCTGTAAGCGCACGTCCAGTAAAATCAAGTCGGGCAATTGTGAAGCGATCATTTCCAATGCCTGTCTGCCGCTGTGTGCCAGCGCCACGCGATAACTGGCATAACTCAACTGCGTTTCCATCATTTCACGGTTCATCCAGTCATCGTCGACAATCAAGATAAGCGGTGTTTTGTCGGCGGCATGTTCGGTCAAGATAAGTCCCTCTAAAACCAGATAATCTTTTTCATTGTAAACGCTTTGCCCCCAAACTGTGAATTAACAGAGCAAGTTATTTCCTTGAAAGGGAACTTGCTTACGCTGTATGAAGATTTTTGGCAGTCAAAGCGAGAGGTATGATATGGCTCGTGTTCAACCTTCCAGACGCGCGTATGCCATCACTGTTTTTTTGATTTTACTGGTTTGCAGCGCCTATTTTATGCCCAAGTGGGCGGATTGGGGTGCCAACTCACGCGCAGATCTTGTCTACGCGTTCGGCGATCAAGGCGTTCTGTATATTGATGATTATCACGAAAACACAGGGGATAAAGCCTGTTTTGCTGGTACGGATTATACTGGCGACAATCCCTGCGAAGATGGGCACTATTTTACGGATAAATCCCTGGGGCCTTCCCTGGTGGCTTACCCCTTTTATATAATCTTTAAAGGGATCGCAGCCATTCCACCGATCGAGCACTTTATCCAGAGCGGCAGCGGATTGGGCAATTTCGGGGATACGCTCAACCCTGAAGGTGAAGGCATTCGCCCCGAGGCAGTTTATCAAGGCATGGCATTGACGTTTATCACGTTCTTTGCGATGGCGGTACCCTCGGCGCTGCTCGGCACCGTAGTTTTTCTATTTGCCGCACGCTTCACTCGCAAGGATATTTACGCCTTCATACTGGCGCTGGCCTATGGATTAGGCACGATTGCCTATCCCTACAGCAATGTGCTCTATCAGCATCAAATGGCCGCCTTCGGGATATTTATTGGCTTTTTCCTGTTATGGCGCGTGATCTACGAGGAAGCCAGCCTGAACTGGTTGTGGCTGGTGGGTATTTTGTTCAGCCTGGCGGTGATCACGGAATACCCGGTGGTGCCGTTCCTGGCGCTCATCCTGATCTGGGCATTCATTAAAATGCCCAACCGCTGGCAGCTTTACCGTGTCATCCTGGCGGGCATCCCTTTAGGCATCATCTTCATGGGCTTCAACTACTTCTCCTTCAATACGATCATGCCGGTGGGTTACAACTATTCCATCAACTGGCAGGAGGAGCATCAAACTGGTTTTTTAAGCCTGACCATGCCTAACCTCCCCCGGCTCTATGGCCTCACCTTCAGCCCCATACGCGGTATGTTTGTGCTGTCACCATTCCTGCTGTTGTTCTTCCCCGGCATTTATCTCATGTGGAAGCAGCGACTTGATCAGCGTGATGTGCTGATCGTGTCGGTGCTCATCGTGCTGGGGTTCTTCCTGTACAACGGAGCCAGCATTATGTGGTGGGGTGGCTTCACCGTTGGGCCGCGCTATCTTATCCCTATGCTGCCATTCATGGTGCTGCCGATCAGCTTCGCTTTTAACTGGCTGCTCAAACACACCTGGGGGCAAGTCATCACGGCGTTGTTGATTGCGTTTTCGATCTTTAGCGTGGGCAGTCTGACCATTGCCGGTCAATCCTGGCCTGATGTCACCGGTTTCCCCAACACCATCGAGCAGATGAACGCCAGTTATCCCCTGGTGGATCATGCACTGCCGCTGCTGGCGCAGGGAGATGTCGCACGAAACTACGGCGGCATCATTTTAAATCTGCCCGGACTGACCGCGCTTATCCCGCTACTTCTGGCAGTCATTGCGATCCTGCTTATTGTGCCACGTCTGTTTGGCACATCATCCAAAACCTATAAAACGAGTTCACTAGAACAAGCAACGGAGAGTGCGCGTTGACCACCTTTCGAGAAATGTTAGACAACAAACCACACTGGATCGCGCTGGCGCTGTTCCTGATCACAGTTCTGATCCGGCTGCCTTTCCAGAGCCAGTACCTCTATCATTGGGACTCGGTCAATATGGCCTTTGGCATCTCCAGTTTCGATGTCCAGGGCGGTGCGCCGCAATATCCGGGGTATATCGTCTATATTGCTGTGGCGCAGATCGTAAACGCACTCATCGGTGACCCGCAGGTCACGATGGTCATCATCAGCATCATCTCATCCGGGTTGGCCGCTGCGTTCATATTTTACCTGGGTCGCGATATGTTCAACCCTACCACCGGTCTGATCGCCGCCCTGTTTTTGATTACCAGCCCGTTGGTGTGGTTTTATGGTGAGATCGCCCTGCCCCACACCATGGATCTGTTTTGCATCATCCTGGCAGTCTGGCTTCTATATCGCATTATGCGCGGCGATAAAGGCATCTGGTGGTTCACCGCGATCCTGCTGGCGCTCATCGGAGGGTTCCGGCAGCAGGACTTGTTGTTCCTGGGGCCGCTGATTTTGTTTTCGATCTATCGCATCGGTGTGCGACAGTTCATCCTGTTCATCGTCATCGGATTTGTGACCACCCTCATCTGGTTCATCCCATTAATGCATTATGCTGGCGGGCTTCAGTCATATCTCGCAGGCTCAAGCAGTTTCTCCAGCAGCTTTTTTGACAGCACTTCGCTGCTGGCAGGAGCAGGTTTGACCGGCCTGCGCCGCAATCTCATCAACAAGCTGATTCCTTACACGCTTTATGGCTGGTCATTGGCCGCGATACCGGCGCTTTACTGGCTGTCCCGTGTACGTGATTGGCGCAGTGGGTTGCGCAGCCGCAAATTCTGGTTTCTTGCTCTGTGGATGGCACCCGCATTAGGGTTTTACGTGATTATTCACATGGGCCAGCAAGGGCTGGTGTTCGTGTTTTTGCCAGCGTTGTTCCTGATCAGCGCCGAAGGGCTGTATCAACTTTTTCAATCCAGACCCGCATTGTTGCGAGTCTCAACCGCAGCGATTGCCTTGTTTAGCGCCGCCGTCTTTCTCATTGGGCCTACCTATCCACTTGGTGAACAGAATGAGAATATCAAACTGCTGACTTACAATACGCTGCGTGAGCAGGATGAGCTGATTAGCAATCAAATCGCAGCAGTACGCGATAATTTTGACCCGGAGGATACCCTTCTGGTGGCAAGCCAGTGGCGGCATGTGCAGTACTATCTGCCAGAGTATCAGCTCATGCGGGTGAATATCGGTTCGAAGTGGGAAGTTGTAGAAGGCAACCTGAACGGTGGAGACTTTGTTGGTCAACCCTTGAAAGCCGCCGATGTCGGCTTATCACCGACTAGCGATTGGAACGTCGTCCTCGTGGATCAGGAGCTAGTGCCATTTAACACAGCACAGCCAGAAGTTGTTCAGGAGCCATCGGGCTTTGAAATGGCTTATTTCACCCTCCAACCGGAGGAAGCTTTTTCCAACGACGGCACGCAGTTGAGCGTCGCCGCCACGACGACGGACTCCTAAGCCTGAGGGATCGTAAAGACGAAGCAGGCTCCCCCTGCGGGGCCTGTTTCATAATGGATTGTCCCGCCATGCCGAGCGATCATGCGGTTGACAATCGCCAAACCTAAGCCCGTCCCATGCGCTTTGCCAGTGATAAACGGCTCAAAAATCTGATCGACCATATCTTCGGGGATCCCTGGGCCATCATCGCACACAGAAAACTGGATCATCCCGTCGTTTGTCGGCACGGCATCAATCACTACCTGCGAACCACCGTGTTCCTCAATCGCATCAATCGCATTATTGACGAGATTCTGGAAAACACGGGTGAAACGCTGCGTATCCAGGCGAACCGAATATCCCTTGGCGTGTTCCTTGTTGAATACGATCGACACGGGTCGCGATAAACCGGGTGGCGTGGTTAAACTTTCTACGACCGTAAGATAAGTTTCAAGCGACGTGTTCTGAAGCTCCAGGCGTTCATCAGAACGGGTATATTCCAGAACTTCCTCTGCCATCGCTGAAAACACGCTGATGTACTGGATGATCTGGGTCGAATATTCTCGAATTTCATCTTCCGTGAGTCCGCCATCCTGCATCAACCCGGCATAACCCATCACGATACTCAGTGGGTTGCGCATGTCATGGATCAAACCACTTACGGTTTGCCCCACAATACTCAGGCGCTCATTACGGCTCAACTTCTCACGGGTGGTTTGCAACTCTTCCAGCGTCTTCACCAGTTCCTGGTTGCGCGCCATCAAGCGATCATACAAACGGGCTGCCTGGATAAAGAGTGCCGTGTTATGGGAGAGTGTAGTCAGTAATTTGACATCGCTGGCACTGAAGCGCTTGCCGGAGCCATCATGGATCAGAACCAAAGCGCCCAGACGTTCATTACCGTGGCGCAGCGGCACGCAAATTACGCTGGCGCTATCGGATAGCTGTGTATCCTCATAAGCATAAAGCGTGCTCAAGGCGAATTCACGCAGCCGACCTTTCCAGAATTCCTCGTCAGTCTGCTGCCCAAATGAACTCACCGGAATCAAATCATTGGGGTTATCATCACTATAAAGATAGATCACCCCAGAGCTTGCCTGAACGATCCGGTTTGTCTGTTCCAGCACACCTTTTACAATGTCATTCTGTGATAGACCATGCGTAGAAATGAGCATTCCCAGATCATAGATCAGGTTCAGCTCGTCATAGCGCTCCAACACCTCATCGGTAAGTTGACGGCGACGCCAGATTTCGGTTGCAATCAGAGACAGCGTCTGTGCCAGGTGATTCACCACTGGAACAAACTGCTGATTGACGTTGTAAATACCCACAACCGCAATCGTCGTACCATCCGACAAATCAATGTTCGCGAACACGTCAAAGTAATGATGATCGACCGCAGCACCATAATAGGCATTCCCATCAATATCATGAATGCCGATCTGACCTTCGAGCGAGAACAGAGATTCAAAGGGTGGAATGAGGTCATCCAGAGTTGAGGTTGGGAGTAACAGTTTCAACGGTGACTTGATAGGTTGGTGCGACTTGTTCAATGCAATCATTTCATTTCACTGGACGTGCATTATGAGTGATGCAAGTAAGCATTCAACTCTTCAATAAGATGCGATGGGCTGAAAGGCTTGGTCATAAAGCTGTTTGCACCAAGCTCTTTTGATTGTCTGCGGTCAGTATTGTGACCGCGTGCCGTTAAGATAATGATGTACGGATCATAGTCCGACATCGCTCTTATCTCACGACAGACGTCATAGCCATTCAACTTTGGCAGAAGAAGATCAAGAAGGATTAAATCAGGGCGTTCTTCAACGGCAATGGACAGTGCTTGCTGTCCATCTTCAGCCATTAAAATTTCCTGCGGCCAGAGATTGGCGCGTTCCAGCATATGACTGAGCAATACGCGCGTCATTTCTTCATCATCGACGATAAGTACTTTTGTTACTACTGATTCCGAGGTCATAAGCTCAAACTGATCGCTTTCAATGGAAATTCATCGGCCTTACCGTGAATCACATTATATAATATATAACGCTCCTACACGGCATAATGTAACTTAATTTACGAATTATTTGTGAAAACAAAAAGCAGGAGGTAAGCCCCCTGCTTTGTAAATCCACCATTTATGAATTTCGTCAATTCATATTCTTGATGAGCTGGGTCGCGAATTGGCTGGTTGGTACCTCGGTCGCGCCTTCCATCTGCCGCGCAAAGTCATAGGTAACAACCTTTTGATCCAGCGTCTTTTCATAAGCGCTGGTGACCAGATTAGCCGCCTCAAACCAACCAATATGTTCCAGCATCATCACACCGCTGAACATCAGTGACCCAGGATTCACCTTGTCCAGGTTGGTGTATTTTGGTGCCGTACCGTGGGTCGCCTCAAACAGAGCGACTTCATCGCCGATGTTCGCGCCGGGAGCAATTCCAACACCGCCAACTTCCGCCGCAATCGCGTCGCTGAGATAGTCACCGTTCAAGTTGGTTGTGGCAATCACATCAAATTCGGATGGGCGAAGCAGCATCTTCTGGAACATGATGTCAGCAATCGTATCCTGAAGCAGGATCTTACCCTCTGGCACCACACCATTGTGATTCTTTGCAACCTCATCCCAGCTAATGGTCTGCTCTGGGAACTCCTCCGCAGCCAGCTCATAACCCCAACGCTGGAATGCGCCTTCTGTGAATTTTTGAATATTGCCCTTGTGGACAAAAGTCACACTTTGGCGACCACGATCAATCGCATACTGGATTGCCGCGCGAATGAGACGCTTGCTGCCGAATTCGCTGACTGGCTTGATGCCCAACCCAGCGTTCTCAAAGAAATTGGTTGTGTTCAATTCTTCACGCAGGAATTTCGCCAGTTTTTTATTTTCGGGTGTCCCCGCTTCAAACTCAATACCGGCGTAAATGTCTTCAGTATTCTCGCGGAAGATAACCACATCGACATCTTCCGGATGTTTTACAGGGCTAGGAACGCCTTCATACCAGCGCACAGGGCGCACACAGCTATACAGATCCAGCACCTGGCGCAGTGTCACAT
>JAIOHN010000099.1 GCA_019912985.1 Anaerolineae bacterium
ATCGACTTCTGCCCACTCCCCTGACTCGAACAGCGGGTTGACGACGCCATCATAGCCGTTCTTGAACAGCGTCGCGTTGTTATCGGTTGGTGAACCGTTCAGCACAGCCACATTCACCGGGCTCTCCAGACCAGCATCGGCTACCGCCTGCACCAGTCCTTCACCCTGCAGCCGCCCCACCGACTCATTGTCGAAGCTCACATAGAAGTCCGCGCCTGGACCTTCCACTGTCAGCCGGTCATAGTCGATGATCGCTACATCATTTTGCCGTGCCAGCTCAATGATCGCCGCGCCGGAACCACTGTCCAGGTTCACCAGCAGGATCACTTTCGCGCCGTTGGTGATGGCCTGCTCGGCCTGAGTCACCTGCGCCGCAGCGTCGCCTTCAGCATTGACAATGCTGTACTCAACACCGGCAGCTTCAAACGCCTGCTCAAAGAAGCGGCGGTCGTCTGCTTCCCAGCGCGCCGAGGAGGCGCTGTCTGGCAGCAGTACGGCAATGCTGCCCTCATCCTGGGCAACCGCAGGCATCATGCTTGCAGGCACCAGGCTTATGAGTAGTAGGAATACGAAAAGTAAGGTTTTACGCACAGTCTTTTCTCCTTAACGCAAATTAATTTACAAAAACGCGGTCACACATGAGGAGTGAGTAGATGTTGTCTCTCCTCTCTCTGGACGGTTTAGGTCCAATGTTGCTATTATAACGCTGAATTGGTCTTATAGCATACAATTACAGAAGTGTAGAATGCTCTACTCTTTGTACTCGATTCCCTGGAGCGCGAGTGCGCTTTCGAGGAAGTTAAGTCCGTGGTTGGTGCGGATGTCACGTTTGATTTCGAGGGATGTATCATCGTCGTCATCATCGAGGAAAAGAGGTCCAGGAACAGCAGGGATCGCCAGCGGTTTTGGCCCTCCCCCATTCTGCTGCATCAGTAGTTGTTCCAGCCGTGCCAGTCGATCCTGAAGTTGGTATTCTTTTTTGTTAAATTCTGCCCGCACCCATGGGAACAACTCAAACAACGCATCCAACCGCCCTGCCCTCAAGTCACACACCAGCCGGATACCGTCACGAATGGTAGACGCGAATGAGCGCTGTTCTTTTAAGGACGCCACTGTATCCGCCAGTTCAGCTTCATCGGGTTTGTTCATGTCCAGCCAGAAAACATATCGTAGGCGAAAACGTTTTGCGGGCATTCTTCTCTCCTGGCACTATAAGCCGCTGACACTTAGTGATTCTACATCTAACTGGAAGATTTGTAAACCAAGTAGATGTTGGATAGAATTTAGACATCAATCCCTTACCACCTGGATCCAACTGGATGTTTGAAACACCACTTGGGGTTTTAGTTGGGGCTGGTTGGGCTTTCACTTGGTGGTTACCTGGGGTTTCACTTGGGGTTTAGGGCTATAATCAGGCTATGTATTACACAAGCAGGCACGTCCGCATCCTTTTCAACATCGCCGCCGAAACCGTTCGCAACTGGTGCGACGAGTTCGAGCGCCATCTTTCGCCCACCGCCAACCCTGGCAAAGGCAAGCACCGCAACTTCACGGAAGATGATATGCGCGTTTTTGCGCTCATCGCTGAATTGAAGAATCAGGGCTTGTCGTATGACGAGGTTCATCTGGCGCTGGATAATGGGCAGCGCGGTGATCCGCCGCAGCTTCCAGCAGACGAAATGCGTGATCTGGTCGCCACCGAGGAAAAGCAGCAGATCACACTTGAGATGGAAGTACTTCAGCGCTCGCTCACGATGCTGGTCCAGGAACGTGATGAATTAAAAACCAGGTTGACCCAACTGGAAGGGGAGGTCCAACCGGTGAAGGATGACAACATTCGCCTGACCACGCGCCTGGAAGAAAGTCAGCGCCAGGCCGAAAAGCTGGCCGCTGACCTGGAGCAAACCCGCCGCCGTTTGGAAGAACTGAATCGCGAAGTTGGTCGCGCTTACCATGAAGGTTATATGGATGCGCTCAACTCGCCCTCGAAAAATGACGACGAGTAAGATGAAATAAGATGGATCAGGCAGCATAGAAAAGGGCGCTTATGGATGATGAAATGTATGAGGTGATTGCGGAATACCTGGAACGCCTGGGCGTTAAAGGGCTGCGACAAGCGCATGATCCCAAACGTATTAACAAGAGCGCTATCACGCGCTACTTAGTGACCGAGAAATATGAGGAAGCCCTGGCGCATGCGCCTGCACCAAAAGGAACGATCAAGCGCACCGGCCCCTCACAAAAAGCCCCAACTTCCAAACGCCGAAAATAACACCACGCAGAGCAGGGCAGGCAAGACAGGAGGAAATATGGCAGATTACGTCGTTTCAGTGGATCCCGGCAATGGCGGGACAAACGCCGTGCTGGCGAAAGCCAATGGTTACAAGTCAATCTACTTCCCTTCGGTGCGCGCATCCGCTACCGGGGATACCCTCGGCCTGGGTGCAGATATGGAGCTGCAATACGATTACGTCGATTGGTACGGCCATCGCTATGTGGTGGGGGAGGATGTGCTGCGGGTCACACGTCGCCACATGGAACGCCACACTGGGGCTAACCGCTATGGCAATGAGCTGCACCAGTTCCTGACGGCGGTCGCGTTGGGGAAACTCGGTATCGATAAAGGCACGGTTGATCTCACGCTGTTCGCGCCGCCCGGCATGTACCTTGAAGCCAACCGCCTCATCAAGCAGCGCTTTAACGAACATAAAGGCAAGGTCGAAATCCAGTTCAAAGGCGACAAGAAACCCCGCACCTGGCGCTACGAAACGATCCGCATCTGGCCGGAGGGGGTAGGGGCAGCCGCCTGCTTTATCCTGGATGATAACGGCCAACTGGTTAGCAATGATACGTTAAATGGAGAAGTTGTTGTGCTCGATATGGGCGCGTACACGCTCGATGCGCTCAAGTTCACCGATGGCAGCTTCAATCTGGAATCACTCGAACACGCCACCTGGGAAAGCGGCGGCGTCACCACCCACATCCTGGAACCGATCCTGCGCCAGGTCAAGAAGCAGGGCGATGATTTCAGCCTGCTCAGTGCCGACGACATCGACCGCGTGCTGCGGCTCGGACTGGTCAGCGAGGACTTCACACTGCGCACCGCTGGTTATGAGATCGACCTCCAACCGCTGGTGGAGAAATATCGTGAGCGTTATGCGGGGTGGATCGCCAACAACATCGCAGATGGTGTTTTTGGCGGCTTTCGTGGCATCAAGAGTGTGATCCTGGTCGGTGGTGGCGCGCTGCTGATCGAAGACTTCATGCGCGAGTGGTATGGCGATAAGATCCTCGACCGCAAAAAATCACCTACCGCACGCCGCATTCATCCCGTCGATTTCAACTGTGTCGGCGGCCTGCGGCTGGCATTGGCGCAGCAGAAGCAGGGGACACCCTCATGAAGGTTTGCCCACGCTGCGGGGATTTTCTCGAGTATGCCGGGGAGGGCATCGACCCGCAAGGCCACCTGTACGATCTCTACCTGTGCATCGAATGCGGCTATGAGCAAGCCAATCCTCAGAATGAAGCCCAGCGACCGCCCAGCAACAGCCATCCCTGGGATCCTCCGGATGGCTATCGCAGCGGCAACTGACATCCATCACCGGGACGATCTGCTCAGATCGTCCCTTTCACTTCACGATTTACACGCAAAACCCCCAGCCAGCCACAAATGCAGATACTGAAAAACGCGACCGCCATGAAAGTTGGCGGTGGCTAAGTGCTCGCTTTGCTAGCCTCTATACATTGATAGCCCCCAATAATCCTCCTGTAGGGAAATTCCTGACACGACTTTTCCGCCGTTTCCTGACAGACAGACAGGGTGATCTGCTTCGATAATAAACATGAAGCAATAGAGAAGCTCTGGTCAGGTGTCAGATCGCGTGGGGTCAAAGTTTCAGACACATGAATGAACAAAGATCACCAAGAAGAATTCGTTTTCGCTTTCTACGTCGTTTCCTGAGAATTGTGGTGATCATCGCGCTTGGCGTCACCCTCGTCTCCGTTTTAGGGGTGACAGCATTATGGGGGCATTTCTGGGATTTCCGCGTTGGCGATCCCACATCCGAATCCTGTGAGAGCTGCCACGTGTTGCAGAGTTACGTCGATTCCAGGAGCGACCCACAAATGCTAGCCAGCAACCATGCGGCATTCAATGTCGATTGCGTGGATTGTCATCAAGTTGGTCTTGAGGAGCAGATCCACGAAACGATTGCTTATCTGCAAAATGACTACCAGCAGCCATTCGTGCGTGCCGAGTACACCATGGACACCTGTTTTCAATGTCACGAACATGGCAGTTATGACCAGATTGCCTGGCGGACGACGGATCTCGGCGTCACGGATGCGCAGGCAGGGGGTCACATCGCAAACCCACATCATCCCCCTCATTTCTCTGATTTGGAATGCTACAGCTGTCATCAGATGCACCGTCCATCCACGCTGCTGTGTTCCGAATGCCACACCTATGTTTTCCGATTTCCATTTCAGTCGCAGTAAAAACATTTCTCGTTTCTATAAAAGGACGAAGCATTATGAGCAACAAATCTATATCCCGTAGGAATTTCTTGAAAACCGCTGCTGTAGCCGGTGCGGCGACCGCTGGTTCCGGGCTGCTGGCTGGCTTTGGCCCAGGCGCAAAGCCCGGCGTGGTGTTTGCACAGGATGTCAGCTGGGGCCGTGAAGCTGATGTGGTGGTGATCGGCAGTGGTACCGGCCAGATGGCCGCGATCCGTGCCGCCGCCAATGGGCTGAGCGCCATCGTTCTGGAAAAAGCGCAGTTCGGCGGTGGAACCACTGGCATCTCTGGTGGTG
Source organism: Anaerolineae bacterium (assembly GCA_019912985.1). Taxonomy (GTDB): domain Bacteria; phylum Chloroflexota; class Anaerolineae; order Aggregatilineales; family Phototrophicaceae; genus JAIOHN01. The sequence continues at coordinate 4,813 of JAIOHN010000099.1, forward strand.
GCATCTGGATTCCCAACAACTTCCGTATGCAGGAACTTGGTATTCCGGATTCACGTGAAGAAGCACTCGAATATCTGAGCCATGCGACCTTTGGACAGAGTGAACCCGAATTGATGGAAGCCTTCGTCGATAACGCCAATCCCGCTGTTGAGTTCCTCCGCAGTATCAATATCGACTGGGATCTCCTGCCCATGTTCAACGACTACTATCCTGAGTTCCCAGGTGGCAAGCCAGAAGGACGCACCCTGCAACCCATTTCGACCATTGACGGTGCAGGTGGCGGTGGCGCGCTGACACGGATGCTGCAACAGGCCGGTGAAGAACATGGTGTCGAGTATCTGTTCTCGACCGCTGCCCAAAAGCTGATCCTGAATGATGACGGGTCCATTGCAGGTGTGATGGCGGAATCGGATGGTCAGGAACTGAACGTTCGCGCGCTGCGTGGTGTGGTGATCGCTACAGGCGGCTTCGACCATAATCCCACCATGGTTTCCTCGTTCCTGCGTGGACCAGTCTATTATCCAAGTGCCGCAAAGGGCAACACGGGTGATGGGCAGATCATGGGCATGGCAATCGGCGCGAACCTGCGGAACATGAATGAGAGCTGGGGATGGCCGGTGTACTACAACGAAGATGGCGGCTTCTCGCAGCCAGCGCTGACAATCGAGCTTGGTAAACCGGGCGCACTGGTTGTCAACAAGCATGGGGAGCGTTTCTTCAATGAAGCTGGCCCTTATGACTCAGCGACGCGCACGTTCTACACCTATGACAACGGAACCAATGAATACATCAATATTCCGGGTTTTGCGATCACGGACTCGGGTCACCGCAGCCGCTACACCTTCGCAGGCACCCCGGCAGGGCAGGATACACCAAGCTGGATCGTGAAAGCGGATAGCCTGGCTGAACTTGCCACGGCGCTTGAAATCGACGCAGAGGCGTTGCAAGCCACCGTAGAGCGCTTTAATGAATACGCGGCTCAGGGCCTTGATCCTGATTTCAGGCGTGGTATCTCCGCTTTTGATCAACTGACCGGTGGTGATCGCGCACGCACGGACGTGCTGAACCCATGCCTTGCTCCGCTGACCGAACCGCCTTTCTATGCAGCGACGGTCTGGCCCGGTGCGCTCGGCACATGCGGCGGCCTTCAGATCAACGGAAGCGCACAGGTGCTTAATGTCTGGGGCGAAGCAATCCCCGGCCTGTACGCAGTCGGTAATGCCTCTGGCAGTGTGATGGGCGCAGGCTACCCCGGCGGCGGCGCGACTGTTGGCGCTGGCCTGACATTCGGTTTCATCGCGGCTGAGGATATGACCGCAAATCGCTAAGACTCTGGATTGTTTGCTGAAGTCGCGCGGCATACTGAAGGTGCTCGATTGAGCACCTTCAGCAATAGTGAACCTGAGTAAGTCAATAACCGTCGCGCGGCTCAACCACAGACACCGCATTGTTAAAGGCCACGAAGTGGTTGTTGCGATTGGAACGAGGCAATGACGATACCCAAATTGATAACGAGTTACAGCTTATCGATCCTCAAAGTGTTCAGTGTCGGGCTTATCCTGGTCTGCATCGGCTTGATTTTGCTGTCCGATGTCCAGGCGCAGGATACCGCCGCCACTGACGAGGCACCGGTTGCTCGTTATACATCCATCTTTGACAGCGCACCGCAGACAAATCCCACGATCCAACCAACAACCACACCGGCTGTTCCAGTTCCCTCGCCCACAGAGGCAGCAGTCCCCGGCGTCCAGGTGACCCGTTACACCTCCATCTTCGATCAACCCGCTGCCACCCAGGACTCCGCTGCAGTAGGGGCCACTTCAGTACCGACCGCTGATGGACTGCCCACGCGTATGCCCTCTATTTTCGATACACAGCCACAGGCGCAGCCCACTGTCCAGCCCGGGCAGGCGACGGTCGCCCCCTATACATCCATTTTCGACACAGTCCAGTCGGATACGATTCGATATGAAGGCGAGGACCTGCCGGATAGAGCATACTGCCTGAGCTGCCACGAAAATCCGTATCTACAAATGCAGTTGGCCTCTGGTGAAACCATCTCGGTCACTTTTGATGAAGAGGCGTATCGCGCTTCGGTCCATGGTCAACATGGAACAGAGGGTTATCGCTGTGTCCGCTGCCACGCCGATATGAACGAGTATCCCCACCCAGAAGTCACGGCCCAAACCGCTCGCGAGCTGACGATTGAATTCTCGACAAGCTGCGCCCGCTGTCACGCCGATAAATATGACGAGACGCTGGACGGATTGCACGCCGCACTGCTGGCTTCGGGTGAAGAAAATGCCGCCGTCTGTTCTGATTGCCATAGCGGACACGCTGTTCAGCCGCTGACCGATGCTGACACCCATGAACACTTGCTGAATGCAGGGCTGACCAGTGTCGAGATGTGCAAAAGCTGCCACGCCGAGATCTATGACCGCTATACCACCAGCGTTCATGGCAGTGCCTTACTGGAAGGCAATCAGGACGTCCCCACATGCGCCGACTGTCATGGGGTTCACAATACGAAAGGGCCATCCGATAGCTCATTCCGGCTCTTCTCGCCGCAGACCTGCGCGACCTGTCACGCTGATGAGGCGCTGATGGCGAAGTACGAGATCAGCACCGATGTTTTTGAGACCTACGTCGCAGATTTTCATGGCACAACGGTATCCATTTTCCAGAATACGGCACCCGATCAGCCGTTCAACGCGCCGGTTTGTGTGGATTGCCACGGCGTTCATGACATCATGGCAGTGGATAGCGAGAGCAGCCCGCTGCTGAAAGATAATCTCGTATCCGTGTGCCAGCGCTGCCATCCTGATGCGACAACCAGTTTCCCCGATGCCTGGCTCAGCCATTACCAGCCGTCATTTGAGCGCACGCCCTGGGTGGCGTTTGCCAATGCCGCCTATGGCATTGCCATTCCAGCGGTGATTGGTGGTCTGGGTTTGTTTGTAGCTTCAGATGCGCGTCGCCGCCGCCGTTCGCACAAACGCGAAAAGGACAGTTAGCATGGAAACCGAACGCACTTATCTGCGCTTCCCATTAAACTATCGCATCGAGCATTGGGGGATGGTGCTCAGTTTCACCATGCTGGCGATTACCGGCCTGGTCCAGAAATTCGCCTTCTCCGGTGTCTCCATCTGGATTATCACCGGCCTGGGCGGGATCGAAAATGTGCGCATCATCCACCGCATTGCAGCCACGGTGCTGATGGTCGAGGCGGTCTATCACATTGGGCTGATCGGTTACAATCTCATTGTGCGCCATTACAGCGCCGATCTCATGTTGTCGCGGACAGACCTCAAAAACGCGCTTCAGGCCTTTCAGTACAACCTCGGCCTGCGAAACGAGCAGCCGCTGCAAGGTCGTTATACCTTCGAAGAAAAATTTGAATACTTTGCGATCATCTGGGGCACGATTGTGATGATCGTGACAGGGTTTGTTCTGTGGAACCCCATTGCCGCCACGACCGTGTTACCGGGTGAATTTGTACCGGCGGCCAAGGCGGTTCACAGCGGCGAGGCGCTGCTGGCCGTGCTCGCCATTATCGTCTGGCATATGTACCATGTCCACATCCGCAAGTTTAACAAGAGCATGATTACCGGTCGCATCTCCGAAGAAGACATGCGCGAGGAACATCCGCTAGAGCTTGCCACCCTGCAAACAGCGGCAGAAGCAGAACCCGATCCTAATCTGGCGCGCAGGCGGCGCAACTTTCTCGCCATCTACGGCGTGGTCGCCCTGGCCTTGCTGGTGGGGATCTATGTCTTTGTGACATTTGAGCAGACAGCTCTCGAAACCGTTGTCCCAGAGGAAACCGTCGTCATCTACACGCAGCCCAACACCCAGCCTGAGCCTATCGCCGTCTCCTTCGAGATGCCGATGACGAGCTGGGAAAACGGCGTGGGGCAGTTCTTTCAAACCCGCTGCGTTTTCTGTCATGGCAGCCGCATCCCGCTTTCCGGCCTTGACCTTACAACTTATGACACAGCGCTGCTGGGTGGGACCTCACTGGCAGCGATCATCCCGAATGACCCGGAGAACAGCGGCGTCATCCTCAAATTCACCAATGGCGATCATCCGGTGCTGATGACAAACGATGAACTTGAGCGGTTGTCAGCGTGGATTAGTGCGGGAGCACCCCAGTAGCTGGGTTAAGGAGTATTGTCATACTGCCAGGCTGCCTTTGTCCACTGGGTGACAGACGCTGACCCACCTATATTGAAGCAATCTGCCCACGGTAGTGATGGAGGTGGATTTTGTCTGGTCAGCGTATCCCAAAACTGCGACAACTTGTCTGGAATTGGATCGGTCATGTTCCTCTACGTACAAAAATCATCGGCATTGTGATCGCAGCCACCTGCCTGACAGGCTTTGGGATTATCCTGTGGACGAACAGCCGGTTAGGTCACGCCAATTCGCTGGCTGTATCGAGCATCAACCCCTTCGAGCTGGGCGAATTATGGATTGCCATGGGCATCGCCATGACCATCGGCCTGATCGTTGCCTGGATACTGACGGGTATCCTGACACAGCAGGTTCAGGAAGTCACGCGGGTGGCCCAGCAGGTTCAACACGGCAACCTGTCGAAGCGCGCACCGGTTTGGGCCAATGATGAAATAGGCGACCTCGGCGAGGCGTTCAATGCCATGATCAACAGTGTGGCACTATCGAAGGAATCGCTCGAAATCACGAATGCCCAACTGGCTGCCCGGAATGAAGAGCTAACCGCGCTGTATGAGCTTGCCATGCTGGCGACCCGCGCCCTCAATGCCGACAGCATCTTGCCAAATGCCCTGAGCAAGATACTGGAAATCAGTAATTCTGAGGCGGGCATGGTGCTGCTATCCAGCGGTGAAGGCGCACTGACACTGCGCGCGGCGCAGCAGTTACCGCCCGGTATGCGGGACAAACCAGCGCTATTTACAGGGGGTGATCCGCTCCTTCAAAAGGTTGTGCAAACCGCGCAGCCGGTGCTTATGTGGTCACCGGATCACCTTTGCGATGGCGAGTATTCCAGTTTATGTGCCGCCGCTTCAGCCTGCGGATTTGAATTTGTATACGCCGCTCCGCTTCAATCCCATAGCGCAGTCAACGGCGTTATTGTGCTGCTGCAGCACAATGACAAAACCAAACTGCCGGATGATAAGCATATTTCATTTCTCGCGGCGGTGTGTAACCAGCTCAGCGTGGTGGTTGAGAACGCGACCTTATGGGAGGAATTGATTCATAAAGAGGCCATCCGCGCGCGCTTGCTGGCAAAAGCCGTCACCGCACAGGAACAGGAGCGCGAGCGGATTAGCCGGGAACTGCACGACGAAACCGGGCAGGCGCTGACAGCCTTGTTGGTGCAATTGAAGGTTTTTGAACACCTGCATGATCCCCAGGCGGTCGCTGCCCAGGTGGCGGAACTTCGGAAACTGGTCCTGGGAACCCTGGAAGAGGTCCGGCGGCTGGCGCGGGATCTGCGCCCCGCGACCTTAGATGAGCTTGGATTAGTCCCCACAATCGAATGGTACGTGAAGACCTTTACCCGTAACACCGAACTGCGGGTGGAATTTGATGCGCTCATTTCCGAAGATTTACGGCTCCCCGTGCATACCGAACTCGCCCTTTATCGTGTGGTTCAGGAGGCCCTGACGAATGTCGCGCGCCATTCTCAAGCCACACAGACATTGATTCGGTTGGAGGAACAGAGGGGTACCCTCGGCCTCACGATTCGGGACAATGGCCGGGGCTTTGATGTGAACACGGTGATGAATGCAGAGGAGCGGAGCCTGGGATTGCATGGCATTCAGGAGCGCGTGGAACTCATTGATGGCGTGCTGACCTTAGAGTCCACAGTTGGTCAGGGAACCAGTTTGCGGGTCGAAGTGCCGGTGCTGGAAAGGGTGGCAGCAGGATGAATCAGATTATTCGAGTGGTGCTTGCAGATGATCATGCGGTACTCCGTGCAGGACTGCGTGCCTTACTCAACGCGCAATCGGACATCGAAGTAGTGGGGGAGGCCGCAAACGGCGCTGAAGCCATCCAGCAGGTTGAGACACTGAAGCCCAATGTCATCGTCATGGACCTCGCCATGCCGGGAACCAGCGGCTTAGAGGCCATCCGGCATATCTCACGCAATTATCCCCATGTCCGCACATTGGTGCTGACCATGCATTCGGAAGAACAATTCGTGATCGGCACCATCAAAGCTGGTGGATCAGGCTATGTGCTGAAAAGCGCCGCTGATGTGGAATTAATTAACGCCATTCGGCAGGTGAGCGCAGGCGAACCTTTTTACCAGGGCCACGCCATGCAGCTCCTGTTGGAGTATCACTACAACAACGAGTCAACCTCAGAACGCACAGAAGAGCTGAGTGAGCGCGAATATGATGTTTTGGTGCAGACGGTGCAGGGATATTCCAGCCGGGAAATCGGGGAACGCCTGCTGATCAGCGCGAAAACTGTCGATACCTACCGCCAGCGCTTGATGCAGAAACTGGGGTTGAAACACCGGGCGGATCTTGTGCAGTACGCACTCCGACACGGCTTGCTGGAATCGCCAGATGATGCGGCAGGGGCAAGGCGTGATCTTGACGGCCTGGGAGAAGCCCTTGTTCACCCGGCAGAGCGCACGGTCTGGAACCGCGCAGCGGATGTGGTTGTCGTGGGCAGTGGCACAGGGCTGATGGCGGCCTTGCGGGCGGCGGATGCAGGCTTAAAAGTGCTGGTGCTGGAAAAAGGCAAGCACATTGGCGGCACCATGGCGATCTCTGGCGGCGGCCTGTGGATACCAAACAATTACCGGATGCATGAAGCGGGAATCGCGGATTCACGCGAGGAGGCCATTGAATACATCGCGCATGCGACGCTCGGCCAGGCTGATCCAGAACTCTCGGTTGCGTTCGTGGACCACTGCAACAGCGCCATCGCTTTTCTGCGCCAAATGGGCATTGAGTGGGATTTCATGCCTATTTTCAACGATTACTATCCGCATTTTCCGGGTGGTAAGCCGCAGGGCCGCACCCTCCAACCGGTCAATTCCCTCGGTGAGCCTGTCGCTGGCGCGGAACTGACACAAATGATGTTAGAGGCAGCCGTAACCCGTGGGGTTGAATTTCAATGCGAGACAGCAGCCAAGCGATTGGTCGTGGATAATGAGGGGACTGTCGTGGGCATTGTTGCCGAGAGCGACGGTGAAGAAATCTACTGCAAAGCCAATGATGGCGTCATTCTGGCAGCAGGCGGTTTCGATCATAACCACGCCATGGTGAAAAATTTCCTGCGCGGCCCACTTTACTATACCAATGCCATTTCAACCGACACAGGCGATGGACATCTGATGGGCATGGCGATCGGGGCCAGCTTGCGCAATATGAATGAACGCTGGGGGTGGCCGGTATTTTTTGATGAAAGGCACAATAGCGCAATCTCGGCCCTTGCGACTGAGCTTGGTCGCCCCGGTGCCATCGTGGTCAACAAACTGGGGCAGCGGATTTTGAACGAAGCTGGTCCTTACGATGCGGTGGCGCGCGCCTTTTACACCTTCGACACCAGCACGTATGAATATTTCAACATCCCCAGTTACGTGATTGTCGACGCGCAGCATCGCCAGCGGTATACGCTTGCCTCTATTTCAGCAGACGAGCCGCTTCCAGATTGGATCAAGCAGGCGGATTCACTATCGCAGCTTGCGCAGATGCTGGATATTGATGGCCCATCGTTGAGAGAAACCATTACACGTTTCAACGAAAATGCTTCCAGAGGAACAGATCCTGAGTTTCATCGTGGGGAATCCGACTTTGACTTGCTGACCGCAGGCGATCATTCGCGCGCGGAACTCGCAAACCCGTGTCTGGCTCCCCTCACGGAACCACCTTTTTACGGTGCGGCGATCTGGCCGGGAGCGTTGGGGACATCCGGTGGTCTACACACCAACATCCATGCGCAGGTGCTCAATGTGTGGGGCAATATCATTCCCGGATTATATGCGGTGGGAAATACCTCGGCCAGCCCGCTGGCTGGTGGCTATCCAGGCGGCGGCGGCACCTTAAGTGCTGGCCTGACATTTGCCTATATCGCCGTCAATGAGATCCTTTCGACGACCCCTGTACTAGAGCGCGAAGGCGTCTAATCAAACAGCTCGTGCCTGAAAACGCAGTAAGCACGAGCTGTCACAGTATTCGCATCATAGACCAGGACGTGACTGGTCCGAGTCAGATCCTGGCACGGTTAAGCAGCCGCTGCACCTTTGCGCCTTCTCCGGCTGACCAGATAGACACCCAACCCTACAAACACGATCCCGCCTCCAGCAGCAATGAGCAGGGGCAGCGTCAGATCACCCTGAAAGAGGCCTCGCTCCACGCGCTGGGCGACCGCAGTCGGCTGTGAGCTGTCCGTAATCCACAGCACCCAATCCTGATCGACAGCTTCAGGCGGGGTAAAGGTGCTGGTACCGGCTTCCACGGCAAACGGTTCACTCAGGTCGCCACTTTCGTCGCGTGGGTTGAACCATTGGCCGGTGAGATCCTCGCCGCTCACGGTGAGATCAAAGCTGCCGCCCATCGAGTAAACCGCGTAATGATGGTCGGGATAGTTCAGGACAAAGCGTGTATCGCCGCCGCCCTGAGCCAGAGAATTGTCAGGCACCATGTAGGCGAATGGGATTTCGCTGACCTCGATAAAGCGGCGCAGCGCTTTCAGATCGCTGCCGGTGCCGCTGCCAGCCGCACCGCCGAGAAAGGCATTCCACAGGTTGGCCCGCAGCCGTGGATCCGTATCCTCGTTGAGAATGCCGAATTCCTCGCTTAAATGCGGGATGTCGTCGCTGAAGGTCATGTCGATGTTGTATTCGCTGGCCCGTGGCGGTAGTGTCTCGTTCCCCGCCTGGCTGGCGATGAACGTCACCCAGTCATCATCCGCGAATTCCCAGGGAG
>JAIOHN010000966.1 GCA_019912985.1 Anaerolineae bacterium
GGATACGGGTCTCATGGTTGAGTTCAAAAACACCATCACCACGGGTTATGTGTCGTGGTTGTGGGATTAGCAGCAGCGAAGCAGAGTTCTGCATGACAATTTTTCCTTTAGTAACATGATGCGAATAAGTATTGCTTTATAACCGAAATAGTGAAAAAGCCAAACGTAATTTTACGCCATAATGCTACAGAAAAACTGGAAGCTGTCGATTACCTTTGCAGGCCACACCTTAAAAGCGCGATACTATGATGGGCCAGGAACAGGTGGCATAAAAACAGCTAAATGTATTCAGACAAAAGAATCCCGGTACAATAATAGTAAGAAGATGGCAAAAGAGATGAGATGTTGTGGAAAACCCTTCAGTTTACGATCTGGCGCAACAGTACATTGAACAGCGACAACGCAAACGAGATCATGCACTTTTCTGGTTAGTGTTAGCGGCGCTTTCTCTCTTATCAACCTTCGCTTTTGCTGGTTGTTTGTTGCCGCTGCTCCCTATCGCGCTTATATTTGCTGCGCTGAGCTACAACGAATTTACGGCAAGGCAATGGATACCTCCTACGCCACAAGTAGATCAAGAAATGGAATGGCTATTCGGGGAAAATTGGGCTGATACTGCCGATGTTTATGAATATGCACTGGCATTAGAACGTATTCGCAAACGACGAATTGCCCGTAGCCGGTTTGTTTTTCACCTGATTGTTTTCCTCTTGGTAGCGAGTGGTTTTCTCATCGTCATTTTTAGTTTTGTACTCGTTAGGCGTACATATTCTGGCATGGCTGAGCCTCCACTACTCTTGCTCATTCCATTGATCGCCTGGATCGCTATGTTGGTATATCATCGCAACCGTGTATTTCCTACGCAGCGAAGACTAGCGCAACGTGAAAGGCAAGCAGGCGAAGCGATTCAACGTGAGCTTGATCAGATGCAGCCAGTCAAGCTAAAGAACGAGGAGAAGTTGAAACGCGATACTTATTATACAGTTGGCGATGATGGAGAACTGATTGAAGTAGATTCGGCAATCTTTGAAAACAAAAACCCTGAATCCGATAATTTTACGGATAACTAATCGCAAAGTGTGTTTATCCTCTCACATCGCCCTACGTGGATAGGAGAAGCGCAAACGTCCAATTACGAACACCACTCTCATTTTGCCTGTGTAGCCACACTTGCCGGAATCCTCATCTGGTTAGGCTATCTTTTTGTCCCAATGGCGTACCATCACACGCGATTAAATAGTTGCAAATAGATTCCACAGCATCTGCACAGCTTCTGCACACTTCTGACCTACCCTTGGGTCAACGTAGAAGCAAAAAGCTGGAAGAACATCATGGCAACACAAGTACAGGGCATGTCTGCACCGCTGATAGGAAATCAACAGCCATCGCCAGGCCTCATCAGCCAAATCATCGCGCTCTTCACGCAACCCGCAGCCTTTTTCCGGCATATACCCCAGAAGCGTCAATGGGTCTGGGTGGCGGTCCTGATTCTGGTCACCACAGGCTATGCAGCATCCAGTCAATCGTCACAGTCAAGCACAGTCAGCGATCAAACCCAAGGATTTGATATCAGTCTATTTCAGCAGGATTCGCTCACTAGATCGAGCGACCAGGAACAAGCAACTGCACTCACGACACAGACGACCAGCAGTGAGGACACCAACACCACGCTGATGTCCGCTTTGTTAGTTGCCTGTGGCGTATTAGCCACGTGGACAGGTCAGGCACTGTTGCTCAGTCTGGTAACCATGCTGCGAGGCTATCCGCCCCAGGTGAAGCGTAATTTCCAGATCGCTGTCTGGGCGAGTTTACCCCTGGCATTGATGCTGGTGCTCCGCCAAATCTACTTTGCGGCGGGGGGAACTGGTGGCTCGATGGGGTTAGTTCTGCTTCTGGATCAGTGGCAAGGCTACAATGATTTACCCGAGATAGTACAAAGTGTCCTGGCGGTCTTCGCCAGCAACCTATCCCTCTTCTGGATATGGAGCCTCGTCCTCCTGTACATGGGCGCACGCAACACCTTAAATGGGAAACGATGGTCTGTGATCCTGACACTGGCGATGTGGGTCACCTTGTCCACAGTCGTGACAGCATTTGTCAGTGAGCCCGTGACCACGGTTGCGCCACGAACGACCACGGAAGTGACTACTACCCAACAATCGAGAGAAGATACATCAAGTAGTAATGACAGCACCACAAATAACTTCCAGCAATTTGGTGGCAATTTCTCAGGCGGCAACTTTTCCGGCGGTGAGCCTCCCAGCGGCGGTATTCCCGGTGCCGGTGGACCTCCAGGTGGGTGATCACTTTTGGGCAGCGATATGACCACGGGAAACAGGAGCACAAACATGGCACAGCCAATCGTAGCAGCAAAGCATCTTTCCAAAGCATTCAGCATCGGCAGCGAATCACTGATCATCCTGAAACAGGTAAGCCTGAGTGTCCCACCTGGACAGTTTGTAGGCATCATGGGACCCAGCGGTTCTGGTAAGAGTACGCTGCTGTATTTACTCGGCGGCCTGGACCGGCCAACACAGGGTGATATTCGTGTCGGAGGTTATGCGGTAAGCCAGTTGAATAGCGAAGGACTGGCTATGTTTCGCAGCCAGATGATCGGCTTTGTGTTCCAGGCATTTCACCTCGTTCCCACATTAACCGCACTGGAAAACGTGGGGCTGCCCGGCGTCTTCATGGGGCTGCCTCGCCAGCAGCGCGACGTCCGCGCCATGCAGCTCTTAACTGCACTCGGCATGGCCAATCGTGCTGACCACCGCCCTTCACAGCTTTCAGGCGGGCAGCAGCAGCGTGTAGCGATTGCACGCGCCTTATTTAATCAGCCGCCGATCATCATGGCAGATGAACCGACCGGCGCGCTCGACAGCAAGACCGGTCAGGCCGTGATGCGACTGCTGCGGACCTTGTGCGATAAACAGAAAAAAACTGTCATCGTCGTGACGCACGACCCGCACATCGCGGATTATGCGGATCGGATGGTAAATATTCAGGACGGGCAGATTATCAATGATTCTCTGACCAGCCGTGGAAAGGAACGGCAAAATCATGTTGCGTAAATTGCGCGGTACACATTTTGTAATCATCGTGATCATTCTGCTCATGAGTATCGTGCTGGTGAGCGGACTCCTGGCGCAGGATAGTGAGGCACCAGTCGAAACCGCCACACCAACACCTACCGTCACACAGGTGCCCACATCAACCCCCACACCAACTATGACACCGACCGCCACACCCACCGCGACGCTGATGCCCTCTGCGACACCCACTGAGGAAATCCCTCAGATTACCGTGCTCAGTATCCAACCATCAGAGCTCTCCCAGAGCACGGGTGGCACACTGACGATTATTGGTGCGAATTTTACAAACAACACCACGGCTTCGCTGAACGGCACAATTGCGCTTGGTACCACCGCGCAAACCGCCGATACATTGACGGTTTCTATTGGAACTGACGTACCAGCAGGCGTTTATACAGTCCAGGTTAGCGACCCGGTTGGCGGAAATGCGTCAGCATCCAGTGCGCTTACCATCATGGCTGCCACCGCAACAGTCACCCCACAACTGGTGGTCACCCATAATGAACCGTCTAAAGTGACCTCCGGGGAAAGTGTCAGCCTTTCCGTTCTGGGCGCGAACTTTACGGAAAATACCACCGTTCGGCTGATCGGCTACGGCTTTCTTCAGACCACGTTCATCAATAGCGGGGCGTTAACGGCGCTGCTCCCTTCAACCGTGCCGGCAGGCAGGTACGATGTGGAAATTAGCGATCCAACCAATGGCACAGTGACCGCTCCGAATACGCTGCGTGTTCAGTCGGCAGTCACCGAAACTCCAGAGCCTACTGCCATTCCCGGCCAGCCGTCTCTAACTGTCAGCGGTTTTGTTGCTGCACCATCGAGCATCTATCCTGGCGGCACCACCCAAATTACGTTGCAAGTAGTCAACGTGGGCGACCGGACAGCAGAAGGTGTGATCGTATCGTTGGGTGACAGCACCTTTGTGCCAGCTAATGGGCAAGCCAGCCTGACACTGCCTGATCTTTCGCCATCCGAAACCTATACCGTCGTCCTGGCAATCACTGCACCCACAGATGCCACCGCAGGCCCTGCCAGTATTCCACTGGAGCTTAGCTCGTACGATTTCAGTGGGACTATGTATAACGACAGCGCTCATTTGAGCGTCACCATCCTAGAAGAAGCAGAACGTCAATCGCAGGTCGTGCTCGATAGTTATCGTGTCACGCCTGATTCAGCGCTTCCCGGTGATACGGTGACATTACAAGCACTTTTCACCAATACCGGCAATGAAACTGCTTCTCAAGTGCTGGTGCAGCTAGATGCCAGCAACGGTGTGTTGATTGCCGGTGGCAATGGCAACAGTGTGGCTATCGGTGATATTTTGCCGGGAGCCAGTGTGCCGGTAGAGATGCCGCTTGTCGTTGCTAATGATGCATCTGCGGGTGTTCAGGCACAGTCCTTCAATGTCACCTATCTTCAAGATGGCGAGACACAACAGACGACGGCCAGTATCTCGCTCAATATCGAAGTGAAGATTGACTCATCACCGCTGCTGCTGTTGCAATCTTACGGCACCGGTCAGGACGAAGCCTTGCAACCTGGACAGCAGTTCGTCTATGAGATGACCCTTCAGAATGCGGGTGATGCCGATGCCTCCAATCTACTGCTGACCTTCGGCACAGTGTCATCAAGCGATGATACGACGAGCTCAACATCGGCCTCCACGTCCACCAATTTTTCACCCTTAGGTGGCGGCAATACACAATTTCTGAACGCACTCGCAGCGGGTCAGAATCTGACGGTAAACCAGGAATTCATCGTCAGCAACAGTCTGAGCAGCGGCGTTTATGATCTGCCAATCACTCTGCAATACCAACTTGCGGATGGCACCACGACCAAACAGTCGCTTGATGCAAGCCTGATCGTCATCGTGCCGCCGCGTCTGCGCATCACACTGTCAAACACGCTAGACGACCCGCTTACCAGCGGTGAGTCCTACAGCCTATCCATCAAAGTCGCGAACCTGGGTTCTTCCAAGGTGGCACTGACCGAGATGCGCGTCACAGGCGAAAATGTGACCGTCAGTGAAGGTGAAGAGACGATCCTCGACCCGTTACAAACCGACGACGATACGACAGTAAGCGCCACGATTGAACCCGTTGAAGAAGGGACTTATACCGTCGTTGTCGAAGTAGACTACATCGATGACCTGAACCGGACACAAACCTACACCACCACATTTACGGGTAATGTAACTGCCCCGGTTGTTCAAGATCGACGACCGCCAGTACGGCCCGTCACTGAGACTCAAGAGGAGGAAAACCTTGCAGGCCGTCTGTTGCTTGGTTTCCTGGGTCTGGGTGGATAAAGACATCATGATCGCGACGATAAGGGAGAGAGAACGATGCCCACATGGATGATTGTCGAAGATGAACCCGATATTTATGAAGTGCTGCTGGCAATGTTTGAGATGCGAGGTGTTGATGGACTTGTATTCGTCGATGGTGAGGAAGCACTTGCCTGGATTGATGATATAGACAGCGGCCTCTTCTACGGCCCACTGCCGGAGCTGGCACTGGTAAATATCCACCTTCCGGGCATGGTCGATGGGTTAGCGGTGGCAGCACGCCTGCGACAAAGCGCCTTACTCGGTGAAATGCCGATTGTACTGAGCACAGCCAGCTGGATGACGCCACGGCAGGCGGCACAGGCTGTGAAAGAAACTGGCGCAGATGAGCTACTGTTCAAACCCTATTATGAACTGCAACGACAGCTCGAAAAAGTCATTGCGAGCCGTCAAAGCATAAAGTTACCACAAACAATGACCAATCAAGTTGAAATGCCAGTGCGCGACAATGTAACAGGGAAGAATCATATCAGAAACCCGCTGGACTCGAGTTCAGATCGATAACCCTATGATCTATGAATTAGCGTATTTAAGTTTCCATAACCTGCTCCGTGCTCGCGCCCGGTTGGTCATGACTGCAGGTGGAGTCATGATCGGGACAGCCGCAGTGGTGCTGCTCATCGCGCTGACTGCCGGTTTGCAGGATGCCGCTGAATCCAGCATCGGCGATAACGCCTCGCTGACACAGGTCACCATTCGCAGTGGTTTCCGACGTGATGACAGCAGCCCAACGCTTGATCTGGACGCGGTCACGGAGATCGCCAGTTTGTCAGATGTCAGCGCAGTTATTCCGATGCTCTCCATGCAGGGTTCCATTGAGCTGCGCTCTGGTAATCTCACAGGGTCAGCACAGGTCTACGGCGTCTATCCAGCAACCCTAGCTTATCTGGGCGTGACAGCGGAGAAAGGCACCCTAACACTGGACAATAACGATCCCTATGGGGTAGTCGTGGGTGCAACGGTAGAAGAAAACTTCTATGATACCGATGCCGACACCTTCACGGCTACTGAGGTCGATCTGATGTCAGAGCCTGTGGAAATGCGCATCTACAGCCAGAGCAGCAGCACCCGCAGTTCGCGCAAGTTATCACTCCAGGTGAACGGTGTGCTGGAATCAGGTTCATCGCAAGATTCCATGATTTTGATGCCAATGGATACCGTGATTGACCTTAATGAACGGATCAGCGGCGAAAGTATTGATCCTGACGAAATTGTTTTCTCCCAGATTATCGTCCAGGCTTCCAGCCGCGAAACTGCCGGGGATGTGATGGACGCGCTCACTGATTTAGGCTATAACGCCAGTGGCATGGGCTCCTACCTCTCGCAACTGAACGGCTTTTTCAGCATCATGGGCCTGATGCTTGGCGGCGTTGGCAGTGTCGCCCTGTTAGTGGCGGCCTTCGGCGTTGCCAATACCATGACCATGGCAATTCTCGAACGCACCCAGGAAATCGGTTTGATGAAGGCCGTTGGTGCAACCGACCAGGCAATCCTGACCATTTTCCTGATCGAAGCGGGACTCGTGGGCGTAATCGGCGGCAGTGCAGGACTGGTTATTTCCTACACATTTCAATATCTGGTAAATACCTATCTTTCCAGCACCGCTCAGAGCGGCACCTCAACTGCGCTCAGTTTTCTTAACCTGGATGTGTCACAATTAAACGGCTCACTGATTATGATCCAGCCAGAACTAGCCATCTTCGCATTGGTTCTGGCAACCTGCATCGGTATTGGCGCGGGACTATATCCGTCAATGCGGGCTGCACGGATGATGACCGTGCTCGCGCTCAAATCAGAGTAAGCAGGGTCAATTCATGATACGAAGGCGATTGCTTATAGGCATCGCCTTTTTTGATTCTGCTGTAGACGCCTGTTGGCCTTAGTCAGGTCTGTGGCGTTCAGGCTATAACAGCAGAAGTCTCGCACTTATTTCCGGCACCGGGAAAAATCATGAGGAAAATTTTGTTTTTTCGGAAAGTTACGGTAAGTTATGTGGTACGGACCACCGGAACACTAGACCAATCAAATGCTTGATCGACAACATCCACTACCTGTTTATTATCAACTCAAAGAAATTCTGCGCGAGAAGATTGCGCAGGGCATTTGGATTCCTGGTGAACAGATCCCATCAGAGCGCGAGTTAAGTGAAGAATATCAGATCAGCCGCGCCACTGTTCGCCAGGCACTCAACGGCCTGATTGAGGATGGCTGTGTGGAGCGCCGTCAGGGGCTTGGCACATACGTGATCGAGCCAAAGATTGTCCAGTATCTGACACGTTTAACCGGCTATACCGAAGACATGCGCCAGCGCGGCCTGCGACCAAACTCGCAGGTACTCCGGCTGGAACTGGCCGACGCGCCACGTTCTATAGCCAAGCAACTGGAAATCGAGCCGGAAACACCTGTCGTTCTGCTGGAACGCTTGCGTCTGGCCGAAGGTATTCCGATGGCAATCGAAACTTGCTATTTAAATTTCGAAGGCGTAGAACATCTGCTAAAGCTGGATTTTGCAGGATCGGTTTCGCTGTATAAAGTGCTGGGGCAGCGATTTGATGTCATTCCCATGCGCACGGAACAGCGGATGGAAGCAGCACCTTGCTCCCCACGCGAGCAGGAACTGCTTCAGATTGGGGCAGGTTCGCCTGTCTTGAAAAACGTGCGAGTCACTTACGACCAGCACAATCGGGTTTTTGAATATGCCCTGTCTGCTTATCGCGGTGACCGCTACGTGTTTTATGTAGAACTCACAGTATAGGTGCGATCACCGGCTCAGGCCGGTGCGAAATATATCGACAATCGTTCGTTTCCTAGTAGGAGGAATCATAAATGCAAAAGTTATCTCGTTGGCTGCTCGTCATGTGCTTAGTGGCGGTACTCTCGGTCTTTCTGCCGGGCGTATCCCAGGCACAGGATGAGAAGGTCGTCAACATCGGGTTGATCGAAGAACCCGCTACCCTCGACCACCGCAATTACGCGCTGACTCCAAGCACATTTGCAGTCGTCTGGCAGATCTACGAACCACTGGTCTATCACGATACTCGTGACGACTCGCTGATGCCCGGCCTGGCTGAATCCTGGGAGCAGCTCAGCGAAACCTCATACCAGTTCAACCTGCGTCAGGGTGTGACCTGGCACGATGGTGAACCGTTTACGGCTGAAGATGTCGCGTGGTCCTACACCCGCACGCCAAACCGAGTCGCACAGTACGGGCTTGACCCCGAAACCCCAGTTGAGATCATTGACGATCACACCATCATTGTAAACACCGATGGCCCACAGGGTCCGTTCCTGCGCCAGAATCTGGCCTTGAATATGTATATCCTGCCAGAGCACATCTACGAACCCTACTACACCGAAGCACGTAACGCTGAGTATGAAGCGACCACGGATGAGGACGGGAACGAGATTACCGCTGAGCAGGCCAAAGCGGATGCGCTCTTCTCCATTGATCGCGGTGACGACTGGGTAGAACCGCCAACATTTATCGGCACCGGCCCATTCAAATACGTAAGTTGGGACCGTGGCACGGAAATCGTGCTCGAAGCCAATGACGATTATTGGGGTGGCCGCCCGAACATTGATAAGCTGGCCTACAGTTTTGTCGAAGACTCCACATCCCGCGTGATCGGTCTTGAATCAGGCGACTTCGACCTGATCCTTGATGTGACTGCAACCGATGTCGAGCGCCTGCAATCCGTAGATGACGTGGAAGTGCTGGTCAGCCCCGGCTTAGGCTACACGATGCTGACCATGAACCAGGCCGTGCCGGAGCTGCAAGATCCGCGTGTACGTCAGGCAATTGCCTACGCCGTTGATCAGGACGAAATTGTGACCCTTTTCGAAGGATTGGCAACTCGTACCTGTGGCCCGCTGAGTGTGAACTCCGGCTACTATAATGAGGATGTCAACTGCTACACCTATGATCCGGATACTGCTCGTGCGCTGCTCGATGAAGCGGGTTGGGACGGCAGCAAGACTCTGGTTTTAACCGTCACGTCGTCTGATTCCGATACAGCCCTCCTGATCCAGCAGTATCTCGGTGATGTGGGAGTTGATGTCGAAATTAACGAGGTAGACGCTGCAACCTTCCGCACGACCGTTCGTGGAACTGAATCTGAACTGGCTATCCAGGGCTTCGGCAACGTGGTTGATCCCGACCATATGTACTGGGTCTTCCACACCGACACTCTTGGTGGTTCCATCTTCAGCTATCAGGATGACCGCGTGAATGAACTGCTGGCCGACGCGCAAAAACTGGCTAACCCAGACACACGTTTGGTTATGTACAACGAAGCCCAGGATTTGATCGTGGACCAGGATGTCCCGGCAGTATTCCTGTACAGTTCAGCCGACCTCCGTGCGTATCGCAGCGATCGTTTGGTCGGTATGGAACCCATGCCGCGTCCGACAGATGTGTTCTTCTGGCTTCGGACAGCGGACGTCGTGGAATAAATCAACACAAAGTTACATCCAGAAAAGGGGGAATTATCCCCCTTTTCTCTCGTGAGTTGAAGGCAATTCATGTCGAAACAAATCCTGTTCCGCTTCGTGCAACTGATTATCACCATGTGGGCAGTGGTAACCGTCGTGTTTTTCCTGCTTCGAGTGACGGGTGACCCGATTGACATGCTCTACGCGGGCGACCCTCGTCCTGAAGCCGCGCGCGAAGCTGAAACACTGCGCCGAAACCTCGGTTTAGATCGACCGCTGCCAGTTCAATATGTGAATTATCTGGTGGATGTGGTCACACTCGATTTTGGCAACTCCATTGCGCTAAAACGCCCAGTGACCCAACTAATCGGCGAAGAACTTCCTTACACACTCCGCCTGACCTTCTCGGCGTTCTTGTTCGCCTATTTACTGGCGCTGCCAATCGGCGTTTTGATCGCCGTCTATAAGAACACCCCGCTTGACTACGCCGTGCAGGCGATTAGCATGGCCGGTGTTTCGATACCTTCGTTCTGGCTAGGGATCATGTTGATTCTGCTTTTCGCCGTCCAGCTCGAGTGGTTACCAGCGTTGGGAGTCGGGGATGGTGGCATTCGCTACTTGATCTTGCCGGTGCTGACCATTGCAATCCCACGCATCGCGTTTATGTCGCGTTTCGTGCGTGGCGCGATGTTAGATGTCCTCAACGAAGATTATCTGCGTACTGCACGCTCCAAAGGATTGCAAGAGGCGCGTGTGATTTTCCGCCACGGCTTAAAGAACGCGCTCATCCCTATCCTGACCATCGCCGGCTTGCAGCTGGGCTATCTGGTCAGCGGCTCCGTCATTATCGAGCGGGTCTTCGGCCTACCCGGCATTGGTGATCTGCTGGTGGACTCGATCAGTTCCCGCGATTTTCCTGTCACCCAGGCAATGGTGCTCATTATCGCGTTCTCCATGGTGATGATGAACCTGCTGGTAGACATTCTGTACGTATTCATTGACCCACGGGTGCGAATCGACTAGATCATGGCACAAACACTCACAACAAAACCGGTCATCATCCAGGTAGAAGAGCCGCATACACCGAGCTTTTTCTCACGTTTTATTCGCAATCCCCAGGCGGTGATTGGCTTCATTATGGTGGCGGTCATGCTGCTTATGGCTGTCGGCGCAGAAGTCATCACCACTTCCGATCCAACACGCCTCTCGCCTCGTGACCGATACATTGAACCCGGTCCGGAGCATATCTTTGGCACCGATCACCTGGGGCGCGACATTCTCACACGCATGATTTACGGCGCACGCGTTTCGCTTTCAGTGGGGCTGGCAGCAGTGACCTTATCTGCCTTGATTGGGACATTCTTAGGCGCGATCGCGGGTTATTTTGGCGGTTGGACCGATATTATTATCTCGCGCCTTGTCGATACCTTCCTCGCGATTCCCGGCTTAGTCCTCACGATTGCCCTGGTGTCCATTCTGGGATCGGGCCTGGATAAGATGGTGATGGCGATTGGCATCTCGAGCTGGCCGATGTATGCCAGATTGGTTCGTGGCAGCTCGATCAGCCTCAAAGAAACAGAATATGTTGAAGCAGCCCGCAGCATTGGCGCACGGACACCGCGCATTATCTTTCGCCATATGCTTCCCAATGCCATCGGGCCGATTCTGGTGGTGATGACGATTGGCACCGCTGGCGCGATCCTGACCGAAGCCGGTCTGAGCTTTCTGGGTATTGGCCTGGAACCAAAGATCCCGACCTGGGGGCGCATGTTGGCGGAAGCACAGGAGTACATCCGCCAGTATCCCTATATGTCGATTTTCCCCGGCATCGGCATTATGCTGTTCACCTTAGGCTTCAATCTGTTCGGTGAGGGATTACGCGATTTGCTCGATCCCAAAATCCGAAAGCGCTAATGAGTATGCGGGTTGATCCATCGCGAAGTCGCCTGTCGCTTCTGACTATCCGAAAGTGTCTATACCGGTGAGTAATACCGTTCAGATGGGTATTGATGTCCTTCGCAAAGGCAACTTCGCCGCGTTACAGGGTAAGCGCGTGGGCCTTTTGACCAACGCCAGCGGAGTCGATGCCGAGCTTGTCAGCACTTACGAGATTCTCTGGCAAGCTCAAGAGGTCAATCTGGTCGCCCTGTTTGCACCGGAGCATGGTTTCACAGCCTCCAGGCAAGACGGTGAGCAGATTACCCAGACCACGGATACGCGTACGGGCTTGCCTGTTTTCAGCCTCTATGGAAAACACGAACCACCATCCCCGGAAGTTCTCTCGACAGTGGATGTCATTGTCTGCGATATTCAGGATGTGGGCGCTCGTTACTATACTTTCACCTGGACAGTGACCCATATTCTGGAAGCCGCTGGAACGTATGACGTCGAAGTACTGATTCTGGATCGCCCCAACCCGTTAGGTGGCCTGCAAATCGACGGGCCCCTGCTGGGTGATGGTATTCAGTCCCTGGTAGGGCGTTATCCAGTCCCCGTCCAGCATGGCCTGACACTTGGTGAACTGGCCTGGATGATTAACGAGACCTGGAA
>JAIOHN010000967.1 GCA_019912985.1 Anaerolineae bacterium
GCGTGATGGTCAATTTCTTCGGGCGGGATACCCCGGTTGAACTGGATTTCCTGGAAGTCGAGAAACAATAGCAGTTGTGACGTGGTGCGCCGCGTCATTCACCGTCAGCACGGATAGCAAACCGAGAGAGAATAATGGCAAAGAAAGTAAAAGCAATCGTCACCCTGCAAATTCCAGCAGGCAAAGCCAACCCCGCCCCGCCGATTGGTCCGGCGCTGGCGCAGCACGGCATCAACCTGATGGGCTTCTGCAAAGAGTACAATGCCCGCACGAGCAATCGTATGGGCGATATTATCCCGGCGGAAATCACCATTTTTACCGACGGGTCGTTCCGTTTCGAGCTCAAAAGCCCGCCGACCTCCTTCCTGATCAAGAAAACGGCAGGGATCGACAAAGGGTCCTCTGTGCCGCAGCGCGATAAAGTGGGCAAGCTCACGCGCAAGCAGGTGCAGGAGATCGCCGAGATCAAGATGAAGGACCTCAACGCAGTTGATCTGGAAGGCGCGATGCGCCAGATCGAAGGCACCGCCCGCCAAATGGGCGTCAATATTGTTGATTAACCGGTTGGTTTAAAACCGGCTATACGTGGGAGGGTCGCTGACCCGTTGGCACCACAGGAGAACTTACTATGGCAAAACCCGGAAAACGTTATCAAGAAGCGGTCAAGCTGTTTGATCGCGACGCCACCTATCCCCTGGCAGAAGCCGTTGGCATCGCTAAAAAGATGGCAACCGCGAAATTTGACGAAACACTTGAACTGCATGTTCGTCTGGGCATTGACCCGCGTCACAGCGACCAGCAGGTCCGCAGCACCGTGCTGCTGCCGCATGGCCTGGGCCGTACTGTGCGCGTATTGGTTTTTGCAGAGGGTGAAGACGCCCGTAATGCGGAAGCTGCCGGCGCTGATATTATCGCTGATGACGAAACCCTCAACCGCATTCAACGCGACAACTGGCTGGAATTCGACGCTGCGCTGGCCGTGCCCAGCATGATGTCGAAGGTAGGCCGTGTGGCACGTATCCTCGGCCCGCGCGGTCTGATGCCGAACCCTAAAGCGGGTACGGTGGTTCAGCCTGACAATCTCGCCAGCGCGATCGAAGAGCTGAAGGCTGGTCGTGTCGAGTTCCGTAACGACAAGACCGGGAACCTGCACGTGCCCGTGGGTAAGACCAGCTTCCCTGAGCAGCAGCTGCTCGAAAATACGCAGGCGGTGCTTGACGCCGTCAACCGTGTACGGCCAGCGGCGGTGAAAGGCCAGTACATGCGGCGCATCGTCCTGACTCCCACCATGGGGCCAGGCATTCGCGTCACAGACCATGTGGTCGCTACTGAATAACGACTCGTTTCGGGGGCGCTTCGCCCCCGTTTTTTTACCCAAAAATATGATGAAAACAATAATTTATTGCCTCCTAGTGCTTGTTTCAGGTATACCGCTTATGGCACAAGAAACCCCGATTGATGATGGCTGGCAGCTGGTGTGGCAGGATGAGTTTGATGGCGACACGCTGGACAGCGAGAAATGGAACACGGTCATCATCGACATGGCCGGTGCTGAAGGTCCACGCCACCACAATGACCAGTATGCCCAATACCTCATGGATGATGATATTCTCCTCGAAGATGGCATCCTGAGACTGCGCGCTCAAAAGCGTACGGTCGAAGGCACGGAGCCTCAAGGCCGCTACGAGTACACCGCTGGCTGGATTTCCACACACAACAAGTTCGGGATGCTTTATGGCCGGGTCGAAATCCGCGCTAAATACCCGGCAGGCAGCGGCATGTGGCCCGCCTTCTGGATGCTTTCGACGGATGGCGAATGGGGGCCGGAATGGGACATTGCGGAATTCTTCGGCAACCAGTCGCGGATGCACATGGGCTTGATGTACACCGAATGGCCCGAAGTCCAGTGGGACAGCCAGAGCTTCATCAGCGACACATGGACGGAAGACTGGCACACCTACGCGCTGGAATGGCTGCCCGGTGAGGCACGTTTCCTGGTGGATGGCGAGGTGTATCGCACCATCGTCGCCGAATATGTTCCGGCAGAGGAGATGTACATCATCCTGCAAAATGGGGTTGGCACCGAGCGCAGCGCTGCCGGTGTGCCGGATGAAGATACGATTTTCCCCAATTACCTGGATGTGGATTATATCCGCGTGTACCAGCGCGATACGGAAGCCGCGCCCATCATCAAGAACGCTGGCTTTGAGGCCGGGCTGCAACCTGCTTTCTGGGAGGTTTCCGCTGATGCGCGTCCCTTGCTGAAAAACCCACACAGCGGGCGTTTTTCCATGCGACTGCGGCCTGTCGAAGGGGCTTACGCGCAGCAAGTGGTCGAAAATCTGACGTCGAACACGGCCTACACACTGCGCGCGTGGGGTCAATTGGAGCAGGCAGGCGATCATTTGATGATCGGGGTTCGCGATCACGACGAAGTAGATATTAGCAGCACCGAGTACACGCAGGCCAGCATCACCTTCACGACCGGCGCGGACGAAACGGCGGTCACGATTTACTGCCAGCGCGGAGCTGGTTCGGGAGACGCCTTCTGCGATGATTTCGAACTGATCAGCACGGCACCCTGAACGACTTTGCCATCCTTCTGAGAGATGCTATGCCCATCACCTATGTTTCTGGCGATCCCCTCCTCACCCAACAACAAATCCTGGCGTTTGGTCACAACGCCAAAGGCCGCACCGAGCTTGGCGTGTTGGAAACGCAGTTACTGAACTTGTACCCCGCGCCTTTTGCGACGTACGGCAAGCAGTGTCGTAACGAGCGCATCAAGCCGGGAGACCTGTGGTTATGGCGTGAAACACAACCGATGCTGGGATTTATGGTGATCCGTGAGTCGGCCGTCGGCGCGACGCGGCTGCGGCATGTCGAAGCGGTTCTGCTGAAGATGGTGCGCGATTACCGGCTGGAGAATATCGAGAGTGTGGCATTCGCACCGATTGGCACCCGCGAAGAATGGCCCGCGCTCAGGCCCGTGGTCGATTACTGGTTGAGCAGCGCACCATTCCCCTGTGTGGTCTACGAACAATATCTTCCCGGCGTGGCCGCCGAGTAGCATCTAGCGGGGCGACAATCCGGTATCCAGCAAATCATCAGGATAAGGCCGCAGATAGGTGCATTCCGGCAACGCCTCCGTGTCATCATCATAAACCAGCGTCACAATCGAGGCGGTCGCCGGATAACGCTCTGCGAGGCCGTGATCAAGCAGGCGATACTTTTCGCCAGAGACGATCGGCACTCCACGCGCGAATAAATAGGTAAACACCAGAATGTCACCATGCGTGACGGCAGCGATCTCCTGCCCCGCATAATCCTGGCGCATCTGAGCGATAAAATCCTGAATGCGCCGGACAAGATCGGTTGGCAGTTCGTACGGTGCTTCCACCCCTTGATACAGATCAAAATCCGGCGTATCAAACAGGGATGTAGGCCTGCCCTCGTGCGGCGAATGAATTTCGTCGATGCGCTCATCGAGGATAATTTTGAGTTCTGGATGATGCGCCTGAATAAAACCGGCGGTTTCCTGGGCGCGTGGCTGTGGGCTGCTGAACAACGCGGCCAGCGGTCGGGATGCCAGCGCTTCGCCAGCGGCTTTCGCCTGTTCGCGCCCACGTTCGCTCAGACGGAAATTCGGCATCCGCCCATAGATAATCTTATCCGGGTTGTAGACTTCACCATGCCGGACAAAGTTAATTCGTGTGGTTTGAGTCATAAACATTCTTCCATGTGTGTTAAGAATCAAGTGTGATGATGTCGACTTCGCTCACTTCAGGTGCATCGTCACCGGTCAGGTGCAGCCGGAAATAACGGTAAGCCTCTGCTGCGGGAATGTCGATTGTACCGGGCAGGCTCACTTGCGTTGATGGGAGCACGGTATCCCAGTTGATCCCATCGTTGGAAACTTCAAGCCAGCCTTGCCGTGTGAAATCGCCGCTGTTGGCGGCAATCTGTACCTGGGTGATCGACTTCGGCTGGCGCAGATCGCCATAAATGACGGCATCCGCAGGCAGTGAGAGCGTGGTCTGCGGGTCGTTATCCTGCAAAAACTGTGTGTCATTGACCGTCTCGCTGCCCGACGTGAGCAGCAGCACCGGTTTCCCCCAGTAGGTCGCATCATCGGCTCGGATGACACCCCACATCAGACGGTCTTTATAAAACCCGTCCGAGAGAATGTCATAATACGGGTTATCAAACTCGACCATACGGTCCAACGACAACCGCAGATAGCGAGCTGGCACATCATCCAGAAACAGGTTGTTATGGCGGCGGTCATAATCCGTCACCTGCTCGACCGCCTGCCAGTTTTCGCCATCCGTAGAAACCGACAGCGTATAATCCACTGGGTATGGCCCAACCGCACTGTAGCCAAACGACCGCACCGGCACCACCTCGCGCAGATCGAGGATGAGGGACTGGGTATCCACAGGCGAGTCAGTATGGCGGATGCTGTCGGGGTCGTGCGCCCGTAGCGTCTCCGGCGAAATCTGATCATAATACAGGTCGGAAGGCAGAGCAGGCCATTTGTAGCGCTGCCAGCGGAGGGCGTACTCCAGAAAAGCCGGGTCCTGCGTGCGCTGGTACATCCAGAACAAGCCGTTGATATGGATGTCATGCGCATAATGCGTGCGTGCCGATCCCCACGGGATGGGTGCCAGCGAATAGGAGGCGATGGTGCTGACATCATAATCTTCCAGTGTGTTCCTCACGCCGTCGATGCCCTCCTGCACCAGCCTGACCGCTTCAGGATCGCCCGTGTGATCAGCATAATAAGCCAGCCCTTTTACAGAAATCATGTGTCCATTCAGGATATGTCCGGGCGGTGCTTCTTTGAAAGCTACTTCCTGAAACAACACGCCTTTGCCATCGGGCAAATCCCCGCGCACACCACCCTCTGACACATCAACATCGTAACTGGCGACCAGCAGATGGGCCATGTCACCGTATTTATCGGTACTGGTCGCCAGCGCATCGAGCTGGGTCAAAAACGCGATTGATAACCCATTTCCCAGCGCAGAGGTCCATCCCGGCGGAGCCATAAAACCGCCGCGCCCGCCTTCATCGACCACCCAGGTCGCGAAGTTATCATAGTAGACACTACGCTCGACCAGGGTATCCGCCTGATGCACGGCCACTTGCAATCCCACGAGGTCGTGTTTTTCGCACCAGTCGCGAATACCCACCATGCCGATACCGGCCAGCGCGCGCCCGTTATAACGCCGCCCGCCATTCACGATCCGCACGACTGCGTAATGTTCGTCAAAGCGATACAGTGGATCACGGAAGTAGCGCCGATAACTTGAGATGGTATATGGGCCGAACGGCAGACACTCCCCCTGAAAATCCTCCGGGCGGATTTCGATTGGCATAGCCGCCAGCGCGGCATCAATATCGAAGGGCTGTTCCGTAGGAGCGGCATCATCCTGCGCACTGATCGTCATCAGATTGAAAAGGATGGCAATTGAAAGAAACGAGAAGACAACGAGCAAAAGAAGGTTTTTTTGCAGACGATACAATAACGACACAATGCTTTTCCTGTTTGCGCGAAGATCGGCTACATTTTATAGTGGGTTCTTGTAATCATCAATCCAGACTCTAACCATGGTCCATTTCTTGCTTAGTACTTACCAACGCCTGCGAATTGCGCTTTCTGACCCCGTCAGAGGGTTTCAGCTGTCGCTGGTGCTGCTGGCTTTGCTGGTGGGCTGCGGTACGCTGGGTTACATGCTGCTGGAAGGCATGCCCGGCATTGATGCCTTCTATATGACGATTATCACCATCAGCACGGTTGGATTTGGCGAAGTCCGTCCCCTCTCAGATGCCGGACGCATTTTCACTTCGCTGCTGATTCTGGTCGGGCTGGCGATGGTGACCACTGCGATCAGCAACGCGGTCGGGATTATCATGGGGCCGAGGCTGTGGCTGGCGATACGGGAGCGACGAATGGAAGAAACACTGAAAACGATTGAAAATCACTACATTGTCTGCGGATATGGCCGCATGGGTCGCCAGATTGTGCGTGATCTGCAAGAACGCCGCGAACCGTGCGTGGTGATTGAGTTGGAGCCAGAAGCGCGTGAAGAACTGCTGGAACAGAACATCCCGCACATCATCGGCGACGGCACACAGGATGAAGCGTTGTATGAAGCCGGGGTGGAGCGCGCCGCCGGCTTGGTGAGCGCCTTGAACAGCGATGCCGATAACGTGCTGACGGTGCTTTCCGCGCGCGAGATCAACCCCAAACTGTTCATCGTGGCACGCGCGGCCAGTGGCGCGGCAGAGAGTAAGCTGCGCCGGGCCGGTGCGAACCGGGTGGTCAGCCCGTATCAGATCGGCGGGCATCGCATGGCACTGGCGTTGATCCGCCCGGCGGTTCACGACTTCATGAACCGGGTATTCAGCGTCGGCGACGATATGGATATGGACATCGGTCAGGTAAGCATCAAGGAAGGGTCCATCCTGGCGGGGCAAACGATCGCGCAGACGCACCTGCGCCACCAGCGCAATGTGACGATCCTGGCGATTCAAAAACCCGACGGTGAACTCATCATCAACCCCGGCACGCAGCACATGATTGAACCGGGCGAAACCCTGATCGTCATCGGCCCACCCAAGGCGATCTACCGGATTGAAGATGAACTCGATATGAGCGAAGACTAATTTCGCGTGCAGTTGTACTTTCTGGTGAAGCAGAGATTTACCACATCGGCAAATTTGTTTCAGGTAAGCTATACTGAATCGAAGGTTGAAAACAAAAACAGATCGGCAATCCTTCAGGGGCGAAAGGCGAATATCACGGAGACAGCGCACGAGCATTGGGCTGCAGGGGACGCTTATGAGCACTTCATGGGGCGCTGGAGTGCGGAAGTTGCTTCACGCTTTCTCACGTGGCTGAAGGCTACCCCTGATCAACGTTGGCTTGATGTCGGGTGTGGCACGGGTGCGCTCACACGCGCGATTGCCAGTGCTGCACGACCCCACTTGATCGTGGGCCTGGACCCTTCCTGGGATTTTTTGCGATATGCGCGCCAACTTACTTCCAAAGCCAGTTTCGTGGTTGCAGGCGGTGGTGCGCTGGCTTTCAGCGACCAGTCCTTTGATGTGGTCGTCAGTGGTTTGGCACTGAATTTCATCCCTGTCCCTGAACAGGCACTTGCGGAGATTTATCGCGTTGTGAAGCCGGGCGGTGTGGCGGCAGCCTATGTCTGGGATTATGCCGGGGAGATGGAGTTCTTACGTTACTTCTGGGATGCGGCTGTCGCACTGGATGCCAGTGCTGCTTCCCTGCACGAAGGGCGGCGATTCCCCATCTGCCAACCGGAACCCTTGCACCAACTGTGGCAGCGGGCCGGTTTCCATCACATTATCGTAGAGGCAGTAGATATTCCCACGGTGTTCGATAGTTTCGAGCACTTCTGGCAGCCTTTCACTATCGGGAATTTCCCGGCACCAATGTATGCGTCGTCGCTCGACGATGACCAGCGTGATCGCCTCATGGCTCATCTGCGCGCAACTATTCCAACTGCACCTGATGGCACTATTCATCTGAATGCACGGGCCTGGGCGGTCACCGGTTCTCGTTGAACATCACGCAAGAGAACTATAAGCACTGAACCAACCTACGCTTTTCAGTGGGATGTTTTGGGAGTTATTCCTCAGATTTTCAACACTGGCTCAGGCCGGTGATCCTACCAGTTCCGCCTGAATACCATGCTCACCCAGCGCATCGCGCAACGCCTGCCACTGGTCTTCACGGACGATGACTGCCATCGGGCCGAGCTGCGCACCGAGATAACGGCGCAGCGCTGGATTATCGAGTATGAAGGTCAGTGTTTCCGGCGCGGTGGTCCGCAGCACCATCAGTCGTTCCAGTGTCACCGAGGCGGTAGGGCCGCCTTTCCAGGTATCCAATATCTGCTTGATGCGTGCGGGAATAGGCGCATCGCCCATCACACGGGTGATGAAGGCCGCGATCTGGCTGGTGTTAATGCCCTGCTGGTCAGCCTGGGCAATCCCCTGTGCATCCAATTTGTAGGCGTAGGGATCATCCTCAACGGGCTGCCAGGAGGTAAAACGCGCCACCTGAAAGCGGTCGATACGGCTCACGCGGCGAGAAACCAGCAGCGTGCCATCTTCCTGCACCGTGATCTTGTCCTCTGGCTCTGGCGGAGACGGCCAGGGGATGATGCCGACAAAGGCACGTCCGTAGGCCGTCAGCCGAACGGCATCCTCTGCCAGATCGACCAATCCTAACCAGTGCATCGGCCCCAGGAAGTAATATTCCAGCAGCGCCCCTTCGACCGCACTCCAACTCTCGAAACCGCGCAGATAATCGCCTTCGTCATTACGAATATACCAGCTATCGTACTCCCCACCGGGACGCTGGAAATCCGGCTCAGTCTCGTGAACGGCCTCGATAAACTCATCGAGCGACCACCAATCCTGCTCTGGCACGATCTCGCCCAGGAAGTTTATGACCGCTTTGCGGGCCACGACTGGATCGTAAGGCCAGCCGGTCGGTTCCGGGTGAAGGCCAGGGACATGCCACAGGTCGCGATAGAGCAGGCTGTCGCGCCAGGCTTCCGCCAGGCTGCGCACCTGTGCCGAGCGCGGCTGTGCCAACCAGCGGCGGGTTTCCGCCCGGCGTGGCAATGCTTTCCCGGCCTCAATCTCGATCAATTCAGCGCTGACACCCAGGCCCAGGAGGAAATCCAGCCGCGAGTCATCCGGCGTCAGCAGGTAGGGCAGCAGCCGATCACGGACGACCTGCGAGAAGGTTTCGTTTTCGAGTGCCACATTATTGAGCTGCAAATAGACCAGCAGGGTCGTTATGTCATCCACAACCGAGGTATCGGCCTGATGAATGTCATCGACTTCTTCCAGCGGTTCCAGGTTATACGGCTCGGCAGGGCCAGCCGCAGGAGGTGCTTCCAGATTTTCATAGGCGGTTTTATGACTGGGCAGCACGGCCATGAGATCATTGGGTACATACATGACCGCACGCGCGCCAGCCTCGACCTGCTCAAACGCCTCCGAGATCAACCCTCGGTAGTAGAGCGCTTCGGCACTGCTCACCGGATTGAGATGCGGCTTTTCACGCTCGATCTGCTCCGCTCCCATCTGGCGAATTTCCCCAAAAAGACGGGTAAACATACTTTTGGGCATTTTCCCGCCGGAGCCGAGCAAGGCCTGAAGTGCACCCCGCTGGTCATCGTTCAGCGATTCCCACACGGTTTCCACGCGGCCCTGTTCCAGCATGGCATCATTGAGGGTGTTGATAATCTCGTCCTTGCTCAGGTTTTTGATCGTCACGCCCCAACGCCGGGCCAGCACAGGCCATAACGCCGGATCTTGATCCTGTAAAGTTCGCTTCAGGTTTCTCATGGCTGCGGCCACCTCATCAATACTGATTTTATTATCAACAAGCATTTACTTTCTGGCAACTCACCGAGGCGAGTCAGGCCCCTTACGCCTATTTGTAAGACCATTTTTAAGCAGAATTTGACCTCGAACGAGTGTTCGCTTATAATCTAGAACAACCTTTCGGTTCGTTAAGTTATCATAAAGGTAAACGTCATGAAAGATTTTAACAAGCTTTCCAAGCGACAACGGAACATTTTATCCTACATGCAGAGCTACATTGATGAGCATGGCTACCCACCCACCATCCGTGAGATCGGCCTGGCGACCGACATTAACTCGACTTCAGTGGTCAATTACAACCTGAACAAGCTGGTCGATGCCGGTTATCTGGAGCGTTCCGACCGGGTATCACGCGGGATGCGGCTGGTCGCGCCGATTCCGGGTGTCAAACGGTCACGGAGCAAAGTCATCCAGTTTGCCGATACCATGCTGGAAATCCCACTGCGCGGCGAGATCGTGGCCGGAGAGCCGGTTCCCGCTTACGCCGAGTCGGCTGAGGATGTGATCGAAGTCACGCCCGCCATGCTAGGCAAGCACGACAGCAAAGAAGTGTACGCGCTGCGCGTCAACGGCGATTCGATGATCGACGCCATGATTGCCGATGGCGACATTGTGCTGCTGCGCCGCCAGGAAACCGCCAACAACGGCGATATGGTTGCGGTGTGGCTAGACGAACGCGGTGAAACCACCCTGAAGCATTTCTACAATGAAGGTGAACGCGTCCGCCTGCAGCCCGCCAATCCTTATCTAGACGCGATCTATGTGGACACGGATAAGTGCCATGTCCAGGGCAAGGTGGTTTCAGTTCTGCGCCAGGTGCGTTAACGCCTAGTCACTGGATGGT
>JAIOHN010000968.1 GCA_019912985.1 Anaerolineae bacterium
TGGGCCGATTGTCGATCAAAAAGCGCTGTATGAAGCGTTGCGCCGCGAAGTCATTGCGGCAGCGGCGATTGATGTCACCGACCCCGAACCGATTTCAGCCGATGACCCACTGCTCACCCTGAAAAATGTGATCGTGGTGCCGCACATCGGCAGCGCCAGCATCCGCACCCGCGACCGCATGGCGGAAATCGCCGCCAGGAATTTGCTGGCCGGGCTGGAAGGCAAACCGCTGCCTCATGCCGTAAAAGCCAAGTAAACCACAGCCGATTATCAGAGAACCGGATGCAAACGCTGCTGGCCTGGCTGCTTACCGCCATTATTTTCATCAGCGCTTATCCCTGGGCTGTCTGGTTGGTGGATGACGCGGAAGACGGTTGGCTGCCACTTTTGCCGGCGCTGGCACTGAGCACGGGTGGGTTAGCATTGGTGATGTTCACCCAATCTCTGCTTGGCATCCCGTTCCTGGTAGGTTCGATCACACTGGTTTATCTCGCGCTGGCGATTCCCGGCTGGCTGTTGTGGTGGCGATCTGGCAGAACGATCATCCTCCCTCAATTGCCACAAACGCGACTGGCATGGCTGGCGCTTATTTTGCTGCTGCTCGTCAGTGGTGCGATTTTATTGAATGCGCTGTACTGGCCGTTTTCGCGGGATGACGCGCTGGCGATCTATCACTTTTACGGCCAGCAGATGGCACAAAGCGGCACCCTTGCCCCTCTCCCCGGCCTGGATAAGCTCTATGAAGCCTATCCCATCCTGATTCCGCTCAATTACACCTATGCCTATCTCGCCTCTGGCTGGATCAACGAGTATCTGGCGCGCCTGACTCCGGCACTGCTCAGCCTCGGCTGTCTGCCCGCCGCCTTTGTGCTGGCAAAACAGCTTCACAGCGCCACCGCTGGCTGGATGGCCGCACTGCTGCTGGCACTCACACCGGCCTTTGGCACCTGGGCTTCGTCGGGTTATGTCGATCTCCCGATGGCCTTTTTCTACACCCTGGCCGCCATTTTCAGCTGGCGGCTGTGGCAGCGCGATCACTGGCAGGATGCGCTGCTGGCAGGGCTGATAATGGGATTAGCCGCATTTACCAAAAACGCCGCCCTCATCGGCATCCCCCTGCTGGCGCTGTGGCTGCTGTGGGGTGTGGCGCGAAATCACATTCGCTGGCGCAATCTCGGCCTTTCGCTGCTGGCCTGTGGCCTGATCGCCGCGCCCTGGTATATACGTAATCTGCTGCAAGCCGGGCTGCTCATCCCCAACACTGCCTGGACCGATCAGGCACAGCATACGCTCGATACGCTGCTGGTGTTCATCACCCGCCCTGGCACTTACAGCATTACCGGCCTTTTGATTGTCGCTAGCGTTCTTGCCGCAGCAGGGATGCTTATCCGCACGCGCTTTCAAGTTGCCTCCTATCTGCTGCTGTTGCTGTGGACACTGCCATTTTTTGCGGCGTGGTGGCTGTTCGTCAGCTATGATCCGCGCTTCCTGCTTCTCTTTCTGCCGCCGCTGTGCGCACTGGCCGGAATCTGGGCGGTCATCGGCTGGCAGGAACTCCCGGCTGGCTGGCGGCGCTGGCTGCTCATCCCGGTGCTACTCGTCGCGCTGCTGCTCACCGCGCAAGCCGTGTGGGAAAGTGTCGAATACAAAGACAATATCCTGCGCAATCCGCTGATGGACGATGCAGCTAAACACGAGGTCATTTCCCGTGAATCGTAACCAGTGGCTGTACCTCGGAACGGTCATCCTGTCGCTGGCATGGGCGCTGCTGCATCCGCTTTCTGGCACGAAAATCGCACTGGTCCTGGTGATCATCACGCAGCTTTACCTGCCGGGATTGCTGCTGGCGCGTGCGCTGGGCAGGCTGGAAAGTCACCCGATTATGCGCCTGCTGTGGATTCTGGTGGGAGGCCTCAGCCTGACGGTGTGCCTGGGCGCAGCAGCCCGCTTTCTGCAAGTCTCGATTCCACTCTACCTGCTCGTCCTCCATGCGATCATGCTGCTGCTGGCACTGCGACCAGCTCCTGCTGCACCAGTTGATGCTCGCTGGCGGCTGTCCCGGCGCGATCTGCCGCTTTATGGGTTATTGGTGTTGTCCTGTGTGATCGTTCTGCTGGTGGGCATCGACCGCAATCGCTTTCGCTTCAACGGCTTTGAAGATCAGACTGTGTTTGTCTCACTGGCGGACTGGCTGGCGAACGCCCCGGACGATCCCGGCTTGCTCGACCGGCGCATCGGCGTAGTCAATCCCGACCGTCGCTGGGAAACCGATGGCTGGACCTACACCCACGCCGCCTGGGTCTGGTCGAGCGGCGTATCTGCTGCCGATCTCATCTGGTATGACCTCACCCCACTGTTTATGTGGCTCGTGCCGCTGGTGATCTTCGGGCTGGCGTATACCCTCACCCGCCGTGAGAGCGCTGCGGTTTGGAGCGCGGCAATGTTAACGCTGGCCGGGCTGCTTACGCTCGATGGGCTGGTTTACAATCCCACCGTCATCGCCTACGGTCAGTTCGCCGTCTTTCAGGTGAACACCCTGCGTGCTTTTTCCACCGCGTTGATGCTGCCGCTGGCGTTGATGGTCGCCCTAAGTTATCTGCGTGATACGCAAAGGCGCGATTTGCTGTTGATTTTTCTGGCCGGGCTGGCATTGGCGACCATGCACCCGCGCCAGATCGCGATTTTCCAGATCAGCATTGGCGCGACAGCGGTGCTGTGGTGGCTGTCACAACCCACCCGCCGCCGTTTGCTCAATGCCGCCCTGCTGCTGGTGGTGCTTGCCAGTCTATTAGTGCTGCCATTCATCCAGCGCCTGAACCGTCCAGGGGCGATTGAGCGCACACAGCGCATCGAGCGTAACGCCCTGAATACGGACGACTCCGGTGAAGAGACTGAAGCGAACGCGCCCGACAGCCTGCTCGTGCTGGAAAATCTGCCGCTGCTTGGCAGCACCTACATCATGAACCCCCGCACCATCTTCTATCATCCGTTGATTATCCTGGCGACACTCATCGGCCTGGGAGCAGTCTGGTGGTGGCGGCGGTCACTGGCGGCGCAGTATCTTTTCGCGTCCACAGCGGCCATGCTGGTAATTTTTTTCGTCCCCGGCGTCACCGAAGTGGTGGCGGGAATCATCTCGCTTATTCTGCTCTCAGGTATGATTTTCCTGCTGCCGCTGGCACTCAGCCTGGGATTAGCGCTGGATGCACTGCTGCGACAGTTGAGGCAATCCATCGCGCAGCCCACCGCCGCGTTCCTCGCTGGCCTTACCATGCTGGCGCTGATATTCGAGCCTTTCCCAATCACTGCCAGCGCCCGTGACCAGATTTACGCCTCCAACAGCATTCAGGTCACGCGCGATATTCAGCCGTTTGATACAGCGCTGCTGGCAGAACTGGCGCGTGTGCTGCCCGCTGACCAGCGCAGTATCCTGATGACTCCCGATCATGTCGCCAATTACATCATCGAGAGCATCCCCCACACGCTCATTACCGGCGGGCGGGCCAGTTCCAACCTGGCGCACCCGGCTAACGCTCGTTTTTTCACGCAGCCTGGACGCGGCCTGAACGGGATATACCCCTGGCTCGACAGCACTGATCTCGACGCGCTGCGCGAGTACGACGTGACCCACATCGTCATTCAGGCCAGCGACTCGCGCCTGCCGCAATTACTGATGCAGCAAGAGCGCTTTGTGCGGATCGCGCAGGCAGCGGGTTATTTAATTTTCGCTGTCCGTGACACGCAGCCCGACACACTCGATGAGCGCTTCGCAGCTATGAATGAGCGCTACCGGCTGCTGGAATTTCCGCGCTGGCAGCCGGAGGGATTCGCGCTGCCCCTCCCTGCTGATCCTGACCCCTGGCGTGAGCTGGCGCAGGCCTGGGAAGCGGAACCAGAATCGGACCGCGCCCGTTACGGTCTGGCGTTCACCTATGTGATGATGGGCGAGGATGAAAAAGCACTGCCGCTGTGGCAGGTGCTGCACGAGGCTTATCCAGATGTCACGCTGTTTACCGATGCCGTGGCCCACACCCGGCGCATGCTCGACTCATCTACGGCGGCGGTTGAACCACTGCTCACCGCTTTGGAAAGCGACAGCGCCGTAACACGCATCATGGTAGCGCGATCGCTGCTCAGCGAGACATTTCTCTATCTGCTGAACGACGAGCAAATCGCGCAGGTGCTGGCCGTAACGCAAGCCGAGCCGCTGCTGTGGCATCAACTGGCGGAATTCGATCAGTACCGGCAGGTGCGTGAGCGTGCCGCGCTGATGCTCAGCGCCGGTCAATACGACGCGGCTGCCGCCATGATTCAACGCCTGCCTGCGGTCGAGATCAGCCCTGACGATCTGGCACTGCTGGCGGAAATTGACTTGGTGCAGAGCCAGCGTGATGCCGCCCTGGTAGCGCTGAGTCCGGCCACCGATCCCGACTGGTATGCACCGAATGCCCAAATTCACCCTGACCGCTGGGAGATCAACAACGCCGCGCAGCTCTATACGCTGCTGACCGATCAGGCGACACCATCAGACAATCATGTTTCACCCACAGTGATTGCGGATAGCGGCCAGCTTTTCGTGCTGCAACCAAGCATCACACAGGATGGTTCGCGTCTCACCGTAACCGCCACCTTGAACAACCCCTACCCAGGGTTTTATCTGGTGCAGACCTGGCGTGTGCAGGTGACCAATCTCGACGCCAGCCAGCATTATGCCGAAGCACAAGCCGACGTAAATTTTGATGCACCACTGCTCACCCGCGCCAACCTGACGCTGAACCTGCCTGCGGATTTGCCAGCCCTGACACCCGCACTGGTGTTTATCGAGCCGCGCCACAATGACGCGGTCACTTATCCCACGTGGACGCTTCCGCTGGTTTTGAATCCGCCTGCCACTGCGGAAAAACCGGCAGATGCCATCGACATGAACACTACGTTTGGAGAATCAATCACACTCGACAGCTACACATTGGCCTATAACGAAGATGAAATCGCTCTGACCCTTTATTGGAAAGCCAGTCAGCCACTAAGTGAGGATTATCAGGTGTTTGTCCATGTGCTGGATGCCAACGGAACACCTATCGTGCAGGATGATGCCGCACCGGTCAACAACCGCTATCCCACCAGTCAGTGGCGCGCCAACACATTGATTGCAGACCCGCACATGCTGGCCCTTCCCGATTCGCTTCCCGCAGGAAGCTACGACATTCGCATCGGCTTCTACCGCCTGAGTGACGAAACACGCCTACCCATCAGTCCGGCGGATGAGCGCGTGGCGAATGACACACTACGCATCGAGACTATCACTCTACCGTAATCCGCAGCGGCAGCACACCGATAAACCCTTCGCGCGTTTCTGCACCTCTGACCGGCAGGTTCTCGACATTCCCATCCAGATCCTGCCCGTACACCACCACCCATAACTGATACTCACCGGCTGGCAGCGTGTCCGGCAGGAGGATGCCCCGGTTATCCCATACTGGCACCCCCGGAGTCCACTGGCTGGTGTGCGCGAAGCCGCCGCCCGGCTCGGTGTTGAGTGAATCAGCCACAGCCGATCCCTGGTTATCACGCAGCAGCAGCGCCACTTTATAATCTACTTCCAGCGGCATTTCGCTTTGCCAGTACAGCGCCACTGGTACAATGTCTCCGGCGGCGTAAGTCATCCCTGCTGGGAGATCATAACCATTGAGGTGGATGGCATCGTCATAGACCAGATCGCTAAGCTGCTCTGGCCCCTTAAAGGCATAGGGTGCAGGCGCGGGGACAGTGCTGTACTCGATCAAACGCGAATCCGGCCCAGTGAGAAACT
The DNA here is from genome assembly GCA_019912985.1 of Anaerolineae bacterium. Taxonomy (GTDB): domain Bacteria; phylum Chloroflexota; class Anaerolineae; order Aggregatilineales; family Phototrophicaceae; genus JAIOHN01. The sequence goes on from JAIOHN010000968.1 coordinate 5,810, forward strand.
CACGCGTGGGGAAATAGTGCTGGTGCATAAACTGCTCCACAGCCCGCACACTCCACGGGATAAACGGCCCGTTGTTGGTCAACAGCCAGATGCGATCACGCGACTCCGCCAGCGCATGAATCATCGGCAGGCTGCGCCAGTCCAGCAGCAAATCAGGATTGTTCGAGACGACCTCCGGCAGTTGTTCCGGGCTGGGTTGCTCGCCGGGATGATCGGGCAGGCTGACCAGCCTCGCGCTTTCCAGCTTGGCGTAATTGAGGAAAAATTCGTCATAAGAAAGGTCACTAAGCAGCACTACATCACCCGGTTGGGTTTCCGCATCGATAACCGGCAGCAGCGCATGCAAATCCGGGTCAAATGCCAGGTACAGATTGTCATCATAGATGGCGCGCATCCCGGCATACGTCAGGCCGACATACACGACTGCCAAGCCTGCCACCCACCATGCTTTTCGGCGGCGAAACAGCAGCCCACTCACCAGCGCCAGCGCGCCAAATGCCAGCGGCCAGCCGGGAATACCCAACCGCACCCAGGCGAAATCCAGCGATTTTTGCGCCCACAGGGGCGGGATATAGAGCCAGCGCACATAGCGCAGATCATACATACCGCCTGCCCACTCGCTGATATGACCCGATTCAGGCGGCAGCGCATTGGCATAATCCGCCCACCACAGCGAGACACCAGTAAACTGCACCCACATCGAAAAAATAAACAGCAGTGCGAAACCAATCCACGCCGGGGAGCGCAGCGGGCGATGCACTGCTGCATCAATTACAGGCAGCGCACACAGCAGCGGAAAGGCGATCACAGGCAACAGAAAACGCGGCGGCCAGGATAACCCACCGAACCAGTCCGACCCCTGTCGCAGGGCATAGACCAACGCGAACGTCAAAATCATCAATACGGCTACAAGGAGATAACGATACTGGCGGCGGCGGTGTAACAGCCAGATTCCTGGCACGGCCAGCAAAATTACAGGGGAAGTTGCCCAGAAGCTGGCTCCAATGCTAAGCAGATAACTTTGCAGCGCCGCCCTTGCGAATGGCTGCGGCCTGGTAAAAGCATTCAGCAGGCGGCCAATGCGCCCGGTAATGCCTAGTGGCTCCCCTAACAGCAACAGCGCGACGATGACCAGTCCACCAGCCAGCACACCCCAGATAAAACGTCGCGAGAGCTTGCCTGACCACGCTGGCAGCGCGATTACAATCAGGCCGGGCAGCGCCAATGTCGCCGCGCCCTTGCTCAAAATTGCGCCCAAACCGAACAGCAGCACACCAGCCAACCAGGGCAAGGATCGGTAGTGGATCTGCCGCCAGCGCTCGATGCACAAGGCCGTCAACAGCAGCAGCAGTAGTGTAAGCGGTTCTTGAAAGAAGGTCTTGCTGTACGGCCAGACAATCGTTCCCAGGCCGAGCATCAGCCCGGCAGCAAGCGCGCTTCGCTCGCGATAACCCAGCACCAGCGCATATAAAAACATCACGCCGCCAGTCAGCGCGCTGACGAGGATATTAAACAGGTAAACCGCATGAACCAGGCCAATGCCGGGGAGTTGTTGCGCCAGCCAGTAAAGCGGAGCGGCCAGGATAATTTGCAGATGTTCGGTGCTGACATCCGGCAGCGCGTACAGCGCACCCCGCTCCAGAGACAGCGGCAGTGGTGGACGCACACCCGCAGAAAGATCGAGCTTAAAATCGCCGAAACGCACGAAGCTGCCCACTGAATCGACCAGAAACAACCCGTCCGAACTCACAATTCGGGCGCTGTAAGTCAGCATATAGATACTGGCAAGGAGGATAATGAGCACCACCAGCAGGCCAAGCCGCTGGCGGCTGAATAAGCGAGGTTGTTCGGGCATCTGGCCTCAGACTTCAGCAGATAAGCAAAAGCCTGTTATACCAGATGCGCGGCAGTTCGATCAACCGCCGCCCAATTTATTTCGAATCCCCAAAAGTCCTTTAATAATCTTCTGGCTGGGGCTGAGTTTATCGAGATTTTCCAGGCCCACTTCGTAGGTAGCCGCACCAGCCATCACTTTGCCGTCGCGCACCTGCAAATCGCCCATGGCAACCAGGGTTTCGCCATAAAGCTTTTTCTCGCCGATCTCTTCAAAAAGATCAGCAGCCTGCCGGTAGCAGTTGTAGGCCTGTTCACGGTCATGCAGCGCAGCATAAACACCGCCCATGTTGCCGAACACCATGGCTGTGCGCTTGGCATCTCCCAATTCCTGGAAGGTGTGCAGCGCTTCTTGCATCATATCCAGCGCCTGCTGATTTTCACCGAGCGCACGATGAACCAGCCCGATGTTGGTCTGCATCTCGGCAGCCATATCCCGCTGGCCTTCGGCTTCATAAGCTTCCTGAGCCTGCCCAAAAGCACGGGTGGAAGCCTCATAATCCTGCTGCTGAAAGAGCTTTAAGCCCTGTGCTTGAAGTTCCTGTGCCTGACTCATCTATTTCACCTCTTACATCGTTATCTCGAGCATGCTTTCGGCAATCCGCCGCAGTTTATCGGTCGGCATTTGCTTAAACATAATGGCGATTTCGATAAAGCCTAGATTCAACGGATCCGCTGCAAACTGCCGGATTTCTTCCGGGAGATCGGTAAAGTGGCTCCACTCCTCGCGAACCGCCAGCAGATGACCGATATGGCCGCTGCTTTCCAGGAAATAATTGGTGTTCTTCCGAACAAGGCCTGCCAGTACACTTAGCTCGTGCATTGGCAGCGACAGCTCGCCCAGTTCATAGCTGGTCAGCACATCCACGGGGATGTGGCTGGTCTCGCTGACTGCTTCCAGTGTGAGATTCTGATCCTCACGCGCCTGTCGCAGCAGCACACCAATCATGCGATCACGGAGCGCCATATATTCACGCTGTGCATCACGCGGTGAGCTGTGCTGATCGCCCCCTAGTGTCTCCATGCTCCAGAAATGACTGACCGGCACATCCAGATAATAGGCCAGGATTTCGAGCTGTGGCAGACTGGGGACCCGGTCCCCATACTCCCAGGCTTCGATCTGTTCCGGTTCCACGCGCACGACTCGCGCGCAGTCTTCGATACTTCGCCCGGCGTTGGTACGCGCATCGCGCAGCAGTACTCCAATCATCTTGCCCCGGATACGATAGGATTCTTCATAATCCATTTCGCGGGGTTCAGATGTTGACGTTTGCTCTCTATTCGCTTTTAACCGGGAAGAAATATCCTTAAAATCCATAACAACCTCCGCCAGCCAAGATGACAAGCATTATAAAATGACGCTGGCGTAAGAGCAAACGGTTGTGCATACGTCTATTATAAGGTAAACCCAAACAGAAACCCTTAATGAATCGGATTTTTATTCTTGTACTAGAGTAAAGTCATGTCAGGTATAATAATAAATGTTAATAAATCAGATCTGAGTTTGTTTTGGAATGACCCAGAAGTTGAAAGTATTGAATATGAAGAATTCAAATGCCGATCTGTCAGGTAACACTCGAGTCTCTTCTAGTGAAACACCAGAAGCGCTTCAACTTTTTAAAGATTTTGTTCTTGCAGTCGGTACCATTCTGGATTTACGCACACTCGCAAGTGAGATCACGCTGCGCCTGCCCCGCCTGTTACCCTGCGACCATTGTCTGGTCTTAGGGAGCAACAAGGAACACACAGAACTACACTTCGTCGCCATTGATCGCCCACCCGTTGAAGCCGATGCCTGGGATAAACTTCAGGACTTTGTGATTACCACCTTTAATGCGGAAGATGATGAGATCGTCGGCCCCTGGCTTCAGGGCCAGCCGGTAACCACTAAAATCGACGACATTCAACACCCAGGCATAAAATGGCTGGCCGAGACTCTACATACCACCACACTTAAAACACTGCCGTTGATGTTTGAGGATAATTTAATCGGCTTAATCATTCTTAACAATCCGAAAATAGAAGCGACAAATAAGGTTGATGTGTTTGTCCAGGCAGCGACCATGGCCTTGAAAAATGCGCAAACCTACACGGAAACCCAAGACCAGTCAAATGCCAGCATGCACGAGCTGTATATCCTGCGGCAGATTGACCGCGAACTGAATGACAATATCGAACTTGATTATGTGTTCACGATGACGTTGGACTGGGCGCTGCGCTTCACCAATGCCCACGCCGCTTCCCTCTCGCTTTATGACCAGGAGCAGGATGATCTGCGGCTAATGCACCAGTATGGACACAACCTGATTAGTGAGGACCTTGCCAATATGCGTCCGCACCGGGTTGGGATCTCGTACCGTGTCGCTCGCTCTGGCCGCGCCGAGATCATCCCCGATGTCTCGCTCGACAAAGATTTCGTGCGGGTCACCAACTTCACAAACTCGCAGGTGTCCCTCCCAGTGATGCGCGAGGATCGCGTGATTGCAGTGATTACGGTAGAGAGCAAGAAGATTAACGGCTTTAACGACAGCCATGTTGAGTTTGTCGAGAAGCTGGCCGCCCGAGCCGGGGTTGCTATTGATAACGCCCGCCTGTTCAATGAGACTGAGCGCGAACGGCAGAAACTATCACACATTTTGAACAACACAGCGGATATCGTGATCGTAAACGATACTAAAGATCACATTATGCTGATGAATCCGTCTGCGTATCAGTTGTTTAACCTGCATCCAGAGCAGAATTACGCTGGACAGAGCTTCAAGGATGTCTTTGCCAAAACTGCTTTGATTGATGCCTTTAAGCGCGCCAAGAAAAGCACAGGCTCGCTTACTGAAGAGATTGTGCTTGATAACGAACGCACCTTCAATATCAACCTTACCCACCAGGAAGATATCGGCTGGATCATCGTCATGCATGACATTACACCATTTAAAGAGATGGACAGGCTCAAAAGCGAGTTGATCGCCACCGTCTCCCATGACCTGAAACAACCTTTAAGTGTCATGAACGGTTATACCGAGCTGCTGCTGCTCCACAACAAACTGGACGAGGCAGGGGTCGGTTTCGTGGAGATGGTGCGTAAATCTATTCAAAACATGCGCCAGTTGATTGATGATCTGCTCGATCTGGCAAAGATCGAATCGGGCATCCGCCTCGACCTCCATCCAACACGGCTCACCGGCCTCATTGACGAGTGTATTGCAGCGCTGCAACCGGGCATCAGTGCCAAGGAATTGACCGTCACCACCGAACTCCCCGCAGATTTACCACTGGTCAATGGTGATAGCGCCCGTCTCCAGCAGATTTTCTCCAATCTGATCGGCAATGCCGTCAAATACACCCCGGCCTCAGGCCACATCATTGTAAAGGCAGAACAACAGGATAACTCAGTCCAGGTCGATATTCAGGATGACGGGTTGGGCATCAGCCCCAACGATCAGGCGCACATCTTTGACCGGTTCTACCGGGTGCGTCGTCCTGAAACAGACAGCATTGAAGGAACAGGCCTGGGACTGGCGATTGTAAAAAGCTTGATTGAGGCACATCAGGGGAAAATCAGCCTGGAAAGCAGGCTCAGTGAAGGCTCAACATTCAGCGTCACCTTGCCTGCTTTGCCCGAGAAAAGTACAGAAAAAGCGTCCTGAGTTCGGCGGTTAATCCCGCTCGCTCACATTGTTCTCGCTCGATTTCCCAACCGAAACGCGGTCTTTATGAGCGCGAATCAGCGTCGGCTCATAGCGTTCATCACCAATGCGATAGGGTACGTTAATCACCGGTCGGCCACGTCCGCGTGCAATCTGGTCACGATAGAGCGCTGCGCGAATCGCAACACTGGTCTGGTTATGCAGCAGCCGCGCCCACCAGTGTGAGACCACAAAGTCCGGTAAAACCACCAGTGTGGGGATACTCGACTCGCTTTTCTCATCCATCTTATGCAGATAACGGATGAGTGGGTTGCCGATTTCGCGATAAGGTGACTCCACAATATCCAGCGGGACAGTCAGCCCCCAGCTTTGCCAGCGTGCTTTCAGTGCTTCCACACCCTGCGGTTCCACTTCAATCGCACATACCCGCACATTATCGGAAAGGCCCATCGCATATTCCAATGCCTGGAGTGAGCAGCGATTGAGGCTGTTCATCAACACCACAACTGGCGAATGCCCACGATCCTCACGTGGCTCATGCAGCGGTCCGGGTTGGATACCATCCAGTGTCAGCGAGGCGGCTACTTCTTCATAGTGCTTATGGATACGGGTGTAGACATACATCAGCAGTGGAATCGCCAGGATGACCACCCAGGCACCTTCCATGAATTTTGTCACCATCAGGATCAGCATGACCACGAAGGTGCAGACTGCGCCGAAGGCATTCAAGCCAATGCGGAAACGCCAGCCCCAGGTTGGCTTAAAGTTCGGCCTGGTGCGGTCTTTTAACCAGTGAATGACCATGCCGGTCTGGGATAGGGTAAAGCTGACGAAGACCCCCACCGCATACAGCGGCAGCAGATTATGCTCACGGGCATCGAAGATGATAATCAGAATGCTGGCAATAAATGCCAGCAGGATAATCCCGTTACTAAAGACCAACCGGTCCCCCATGTTGGTTAGCTGGCGCGGCAGGAAGCGGTCACGCGCAATCAGCGAGGCCAATCGTGGGAAGTCAGCAAAGGCAGTGTTCGCAGCCAGCGAGAGAATGAACAATGTCGCAAACTGCACATAGAAGAAAGCTATGTTTTCGCCGCCCAAAACTTCACGGCTGACCTGCGACAGCACCGTCGTTTCGGAGTGTTCTGCCACCTCAACCGGGAAATGATTCGCCAGAAATGTGATCCCGACGAACATGGTACACAGCAGCGCCACCATAATTATCAGTGTTTGACCGGCATGCTTGCTCTCTGGCGGCTTGAATGCCGGGATGCCATTAGAGATCGCTTCCACGCCTGTCAGCGCAGTACAACCCGCCGCAAATGCGCGCAACACCAGGAATAAAGCCAATCCGCCAGTCGCGGTGGATGTTTCTACGAGGACCTGTGCCTCCTCTGGGCTTGGCACATTACCTGTAAGAACGCGGACAAATCCCACCCCGATCAAGCCCAGAACTGCAACCACAAAGGCGTAGGTAGGGATCGCGAAAAATGTGCCACTTTCCTTGACACCACGCAGGTTCATGATGGTGATAAACGCCACAATCACCAATGCCAGCTCGATGCGCAGTGGTCCTAAGGCTGGAAATGCCGAGGTCAGCGCAGCCACACCTGCCGAAACACTCACCGCGACCGTAAGAATATAGTCGATCAGCAGCGCGGCAGCCGCAGTTAAACCGGCCAACGTACCTAGATTTTCTTTTGAGACAATGTAAGCGCCACCCCCATTGGGGTAAGCGTGAACAGTCTGATAATACGACGAGGCCACAATCAGCAGCAGTGCCGCGATACCCAACGAGATCGGCCAGGAAACACCCAGCGCGCCTGTCCCTGCCGCGATCAAAACCAGCAGAATCGCCTCCGTGGCGTAAGCGCTGGATGATAATGCGTCAGACGAAAAGACAGCCAGCGCCTTGGCCTTGCTCAGCCGTTGATGAATGGCCTGATCGGTAGCCAGTGGCTCGCCAATCAAGATTCTACGGATGTTAATCCCCATAGTAGAGATACCTTTTCTTACACAACGAAAGACATCAGGATGACCAACATCCTTCAGCTCAGAGTAAATTTCTTTAGAAAGTTGTTTTCAAATAGGGAGATATTTGGGTTGACTATTAACCAAATGGCGGAGCATTACAAGAAGACAGCTTCCCAATAACGGTTATGTCATGGGCGCTACACCTTGCTGGCGCAAGCTGATAGCCGCCCATTTGCTGATGACAACTGGCAAGCATCTGGTTAATCCCTGAAATAAAGGTGGTTAACCTGACTATACACTGTGAAATTTTACCGTGTCAAGACAAATCGCCTTCATGAATCAGCATTTTCACAAATTATTATGTTGGGTCATTACTCCGCTTCATCATCCGAGGGTAACTCGTCGTCCTCACCATTTTGCATAACCTGTTGCGGTATTTCCCGAACGGCCATTACCTTTTGGACCAGCTCCGAATCTTCCAGCAGACCAAGGTCCTGCAGGGTCCATACAGTCGTGATTCGCCCGCTGACATTCGGCCATTGGTCCTTGGCCCAGGTATAACGCTGGCGCGCAAACTGCCAGATGTTCTCCGGCTGCTGCGCCCACTGGAAATTCTGGTATTCATCCCAGACCTGATCTGATGGCGTCAACGGAAATAAAGCTTTGATCATCGCCTGCTGCACAGCCGCCAGATCGCGGTTTTCGCTCGTCCAGTTGTGGCTGTACTTTTCGATAAAGGTGAAAATTCCGTAGTGTGAGAAATGTTCGATCGTATCCATGATCGCCCGCTTCTGGTGATAGGCATCCCAATAGGATTCTTCCAGTTCAAGGCTCGGCTCCTCAAAACGCTCACCATGATGGTGGACTTCTTCGGTTTCAATCCAGGTAATCGGGAGCACATCATAGGTATGGCTGATGAGGCGGCGAATGCTATTCGGTTCGACATTAAACTTGACCATTTCGCCGCTACGAATCAGGTGGTCCACCAGTTCGGCAATGCCATGCTGCCGCGCTTCATCATGCGCACGTTCACGCCCGCTGAGGTAGAGACGAATACGACCTGGGAGATAAGACCGCTCCACAACCTCTTCATCGATTGGCAGCACGCGTCGCAGACCACCATGATAAATGAACAACTGGAACAGTGTAATAAAGGTAGCCAGCAAAAGAATGGGAAACAGTGCGTCCGTTTTCTGTGTGACCAGTACCACCGCCATAAAATAACTGGCGATCATGCCGCGCAGACCAGCGAACCGCAGCGCTTTGGCCTCTGGTGAACCGGGTTCAATGTTGCGCGATCTCAAAACGTCGTCACGCACAAAAAAGACGGTAGTGCTGGTGATGACAAAGGCGCTGACGAAGCCGAAGGCATAGTATGCCTCGACCGCCGTGACCGACGGAAACAGCGGAATCAAAATGGCGGCGAACAACCAGATCACGGCAATGCCGATCCGGTCATCCTCAAACGGACGTGGCATCCGGCCCAGGCGCGCGGCATTGGCCGCCACCGCCGAACCACCCACATAACCACCGCCCTGAGCCAATAACAGAATGACTGCCAGCAGCACACCCGCAACCAGCAATATCGGTGAATCAGACCCGAATACCAATTCATATTGGATGAGCAGCGTGCTGTAACCTTCTGTCGCAGGAATGCGCCAGATAGACGCTGCTAAAAGCTGCATCACCCCTGTAATGATCAAAAACAGTGCGGCGATAATCAGCGCCGTGTTGATCACTTTCCACTTGGGGCGCGCGGCATGTTTACCACTGGCTGGAATGACTTCATAGCCGGAAAAGCCGAGCATTGCGCTGCTCATCGAACGCAGAAAAAATTGAAAAAACAGGGCTGGTGTCAGTGAGCTAAGGCTTTCTGCCGCCTCGGTCACATGCGTCACGACACCGCTTTCTTCCAGATTTTTCAGCAAATCTGGAACCAGCAGCCCCAGATCAGCAGATGTCAGCGCGTTAAAGGTCACATAACTGAGCGCAAAAATCGTGAACAAGGTGAACGCGCCGCCGCCAACCAGGAACAACGGCACCGCGCGCCGTGGTCCCATCGCAACCAGCACCACCATAATGAAAAACACAAAGCCTTCTGCCAGGAATGTTCGGAAAGGTGCCACTTCCGGGAGAATAAGCAGTGTTGCATCAGCCGCCGCAATCGAGCTGATGATGATGGTCAACACCGCATCCAGGAAAAACATACTGGTCCCAACCCATGACAGCCCACGCAGCCTTGAGGGGCCAATCGCTTCCACCAGTGGGCCACTGCCACCGGCATTGGGCTTGAGATAGGCACCAGCTTTATAGGCCGGGACAATACCGAAGAACAACATAATCGACAGCGTGATAAACGCCAGGATAGCAATTTCATGAAAACCGTGCGCACCTTCGATCGCCAGCAGCGTTTGATAAGCGGCCACACTGAATGCATCGGCAGCGATTTCGAAGATTAGCGCGAATACGCCCAATCCTGTCCCGCCGAGCAGCAGCCCCTCAAACATCAAGCGTGGCAGCTTACGATCAGCAGCCCGCCGTTCTTCCCGGTCGGCATAACCTCTCACAAAAAACATAAACTTTTTCCTGTAAAAGCGCTAAACAACAAGCTCAAATATATCACAATTCTGTTTTAAGACTGACATGAAGCGCTTGTTGTGGGCTTTTTCCTTGCTTTGTAAGCATGAGATTCATGACGCTTCCCCTGGGTCAAACTGTCCATTGAAGGGTGAATCGAATTTCTCATCAAGCTTTTACCCGTTCCCACTCACCACAATAATCAAATCGTGGATAATGGAAGCTTGGATTTGTTCGTCTATAATCCAAATTTCATAGATTCGTGAGAGATAGGACTCCACCTATGCTCACTACGTCGGAGCTGCCTGAGCAGCTTTTTTTGCTACGCGAAGATCATTGGGAATATCTTCAGGGCGAGCAGTCAACCTTGCCGGATGGTCGCCTTACCCAACGTGAACGCCACATTCTTCTGGGGTTCATCGTGGTGACATTCCTGATCACCTGTGCAGCCATCTATTTTTCGTATATCTCGCTGCGCCTCACGGCAGAGGGCATATCTACTGAGGCGGACATTATCGAACATGGGACGCTCAGCCGTGGAATACCCGGTCTGAGAGACTACGTGATTTACCGCTATACAGTTGGCAATCAAACGTACACCAATCAGGTCAGCGTCACGCCCGCTGTGGCCCGGCGTTTGAGTCGGCGTGGCGCGACTGCTACTATTGTCTATCTGCCCGATAATCCTGCGCTATCACGGTTGGCTGGCGACAACGAACTTTATGTCGAAACAAGCGTCAGCATTTTTCTAGTTCTTGTCGGCATCGGCCTGTGTTTGCTGATGTTTGTACGTCCCTATCGTGTGCGACGACTGGCACGTGAGGGCCGTGTCTTGCTGGGCGAGATTAAAACCAGCAGACGCATTTACGGCGTCACTCACATTCGTTTCACGTTTTTATCGCCAGAAGGCCGCCGTCTTGATGGGGTTGGCAGCACAAAGCGGATGACTGCTGCTCCCAGACCAGGTGTGCCGGTGGCTGTTCTTTATTCGAATGAGAACTACTATCGGATGCTGTGATCATGCCCCCACAATTTCAGAAGATTCACGTCATCATCAACCCGGCCTCTGGTCAGGATGAGCCCATTCTCAATACGTTAAACAATGTCTTTCAGGAATACGACATCGAATGGGATGTGTCGATTACCCACCAGTTTGGGGATGGTGAGCGACATGCCCGGGCTGCGATAGAGGCTGGGTGCGATCTGATCGCGGCTTATGGCGGTGATGGCACTATGGCGGATGTCGCCAATGCCGTGATTGGCACCGATATGCCAATGATGATCCTGCCCGGCGGGACTGCTAACGCGCTTGCCCAGGAACTTCATATTCCACTGCACCTGGAGGACGCCGCTCGTTTGATCACAGACTGCGAAATTCAGTGTATAGATGTCGGCATCGCCAATGACCGCCATTTTCTGCTGCGGGCGGATATGGGCGGCTCTGTGCAGATCGTCGATGAGGCCTCGCGTGAGCTGAAAGATCAGTTCGGCATCTGGGCCTATGGACTATCGGCACTCAAAGCATTGAGCGGGTCAGTGCAGCGTGCGACGTACCACCTGACGATCAACGGTGAACAGAAGGAGAGCGCTGAAGGTATTATCTGTCTGATCGGCAATGCCAACGAAATCGGCACGTTGGGTTTATCACTGCGGCCCGATGTCGACATTCAGGATGGACTGTTGGATGTGTTTATCTTCAACAGTGTGGCCGAGTCATTACTTTCAGCGGCAGCGGAGATTATTCGCATTCAGGAAGGGACAGCCACGACTTTCCGGCATTGGAAAGTAAGCGAACTCCATGTGGAGGCTGACCCCGTTCAGGGTGTCCGCTGCGACGGTGAGCCCTTAGGATCCACACCGCTTCATGCCCGTGTGATTCCCCAGGCAATCCGTGTGCTGACGCCGCGCCAGGATCCATCTGAAACCTAGTTGCTGAGGCCCTAAACATTACTGAGCGTTTTATGAGCGCGTCGAAAATGTAATCCAGCTTACAGAACATTTGTTAAACTCTGGACAATATTTAAAGCAGTAACGCAAACTTCCACTTGGCCGCTGTTTGCGGCTCATCTCTGAGGAGGGAAAATGAAACACAATACCCGAGGACGTCAGTTTGTCATCCTGCTGACTCTGGCTGTACTGCTGCTTGGGGTGTTTTCGGCAGCCAATGCCCAGGATGGTAACGTGCTCCGCGTGGGGATGGAAGTCCCCGTGGTTCTGGACCCGGCAATGGGGACCAATGATCCCGAAACTGCTTTGAACCGTGCCGTGTATGATTACTTGATTGAAGTAAAGCCCGATTCCAGCATCGCGCCAAATCTGGCTAGCGACTGGACGGTAAGTGATGACGGATTAACTTATACCTTTAATCTGGTGGAAGGCATCACCTTCCATGATGGCTCACCGTTTACCGCCGCCGATGTGATTTACACCTATAATCGCCTTGTGGAACTGGGTTCGCCAGCCACCCGGCTGATTGGTGAGTTCACGATGGAAGCGCCGGATGACACCACGATCGTGTTCACCATCCCCGAGCCAAATGCCGACTTCCTCTATGGCATCGGGTCCCGTTGGGCGTTGATCGTCAAAGACGGCACAGAAGACCCCACCGCAGACTTTAACGGCACTGGCCCATTCATCCTCGATTCGCTGGATGCCAATGCCGGTGGCCGCGCGGTCTTTAGCGCCAACCCCAACTACTGGAAAGCAGGACAACCTGCAATCAGCGGTATGGAGCACATCTACTTCGCCGGCGACGCCGTCACGCAACTTGATGCGGCTTCCAGTGGCGAGGTTGATCTGGTCTATAAAATCCCCGTGTCGCTGGTGAGCGACGGTGTTGCTGATGGCCTCAGCGTCATCGAGCAGCAGACCAGCCAGCACCCGGTCATTCGCCTGCGCGCAGATGAAGGCCCCGGCATGGATGTCAACGTGCGTCAGGCGTTCAAATATGCCACCAACCGTGAGGAACTGAATGATATTCTGCTGGATGGCCTGGGCACAGTCGGTCACAACGACCCCATCTCCCCGGCTTACAGTATCTATTACGACGATATGCTCGAAGATCAGCCCTATGACCCGGAGATGGCCTGCCAGTTGTTGAGCGATGCCGGTTATCCCGATGGCCTGGAGATGACCCTCTACGCACCAATCGCCTTTGAATACCCTGACCTCGCGGTGCTGCTGCAAAATCAGTGGGCAGCAGGCTGCATCAATGTCGATGTTCAGACATTTGAAGCAGGCCAGTACTATGACACCACCAACGAGATCAACTACTGCGATGTCGAGCTGGGCATCACCGGCTGGGGCGCGCGCCCGGTGCCGCAGTTGTTCTTCATTGAGGCTTATGTGACCAACGCGATTGACGAAGGCTGCCTCAACGGCTTCAACGAATCGCATTTCTCCGATCCTGAACTGGATGATCTGGTCCAGCAGGCCAGCGTGACGGCTGACGATGCCGAACGTGCCGCAATCTACGCGCAGATTTCCCAAATCTTCAAAGAGCGCGGCCCGATTATCGTCCCCTACTTTGCACCCATGATTGGCGTGGTCAGCGACAGTGTACAGGGTCTAGAACTGGCACCCTTCCCTGGCCTGACCGATTATCGCACGGTTACAATGGCGGAATAGGTCCTCTATGACATACGATTCTCGTCTCACAGCGGAGCACTGCTGATGACGACGGTCAACCCGAACGTGGAGTCTGCACAGGCTCCACGTTCCGTGCTCCAACGCGCAGGTGGGGCCTTCTGGTCTTTCCTGCGGCAGTTGGCACGCCGCCCTCTTTCGCTCATCGGCACCCTGATCTTTGTGCTGTTTATCCTGCTGGCGATCTTTGGGCCGATGATCGCCCCTCATACCTTTGATGAAATTATTCGTGGCGCGGCGCGTGAAGCGCCTTCGCTTCAATTCCCATTCGGCACCGATCGGCTTGGACGCGATGTGTTCAGCCGGGTACTGTGGGGCGCACGCGAAATCATCGTGATTCCCGGCGTTGCGACCGCGCTAGCTGTGTGCATCGGGACGGTACTTGGTTTGATCCTGGGCTACTACGGCGGCTGGCTGGATGAGATTGTTTCGCGCATTCTTGATACCTTGCTGGCGTTCCCGGCACTAGTGCTGGCGCTGGTGATGCTCGGCACACTCGGCCCTTCGAATATCGGCATTATTCTGGTGATTGTCCTGCTCTATGTCCCCATCGTCACAC